>NZ_JARVSV010000002.1:0-129918 GCF_030209025.1 Pseudomonas sp. MEJ086 | reverse complement strand
ACGCAGGTATCGCGGTACGGCCACAACTCCATCGCCCGCAAGCGGGCTCCTACGCGATTGAGCCCGCCGCCCAACCAGCGAACACACCGGTTCTGTAGGAGACCGTTTGCGGGCGAATCGGATGGCCGACGCGCATGATCCGGCCTGGAGGGCAGCGGTCTGTGGGAGAAGGATCTCCGGTGTCGCCTCGCTCAACCACAGCGGATGGCGCCAAGGGTTGCGTCTACCGGAATGGGACCAACGCAGGTATCGCGGTACGGCCACAACTCCATCGCCCGCAAGCGGGCTCCTACGCAATCGAGCCCGCCACCCAACCAGCGAACACCCCGTTTCTGTAGGAGCCCGCTCGCGGGCGAATCGGATAGCCGACGCGGATGATCCGGCCTAGACGGCAGCGGTCTGCCCACCCAACCGCAGCGGATCACGGCAGATGGTGCGCAATGGCACCAGGAGCTGCGTCTACCGGAATGGTGACCAACGCGGGTATCGCGGTGCGGCCACCACTCCAGCGCCCGCAAGCGGGCTCCTACGCGATCAAGCCCGCCACCCAACCAGCGAATACCTCGGTTCTGTAGGAGCCCGCTTGCGGGCGAATCGGATGGCCGACGCGGATGATCCGGCCTGGAGGAATCGCAGATAAAAAAACGCCCCGAACCAGTCGGGGCGTTTTCGTTTGTTGCGCTAGCTCAGTGGATCAAGCTGGCAACACCGGCAGCTGGCTTTGCGCCAGATCGCTCAGTTCGCGATTGGCCACGGCGTACATGGCGTAATCGCTCCCGGAGGCAGAGCGCAGCTCGGCCAGCATGGCCTTCCAGCGGTCCACCAGGCGACGGTTCTGCTCCAGCCAGGCTTCGACGCGCTCCTCGATGGACTCCGGGCCGCCCGGCAGTTGCAGCACGGACACCGTGATGGCCCGTTGCTGGGCATCCAGGTCATCGCGGAATGCCTCGCGGGCCAGGGCCTGCCAGTTGCTTTCCACGCTCAGGCCGCTGATCTGCTGCAGGTACCACGACAGATCCAGCGCGTCGGCAACGGCGAAGTACGCCGAGGCCACTTCGGTGGGCTCGCGGCCGGTGAGGTCTGCCGATTCGATGATCGGCAGCAGCGTGTACAGGTGCCCCGTGCCCGCCACCACGCGGGACAGCAGCTCCGGCACACCGGCTTCAACGTAGGTCTGGTAGCGCGCCATCCACTGGTCGCGAGCCGGCCCTTCGAGCAATTCGTCCAGACGCATGGCCAGGGCCTTGACCCGTGGCCCGAGGTGGGCGACGTCGCGGGCAGCGTCCAGGTCGTTGCGACGGCTGCGCAGGTACCAGCGAGTGGCACGACGGCCGAGGCGCATCAGCTCATCCATCATGGTCAACTGCAGATCGGCCGGCACCTGGTTGTCCAGGGCCTCGATCTGCCGCCACCAGAACGGCAGGTGGAACACGTCACGCACCACGACGTAGGCAGCGGCTACCTGCGCCGAACCCACCCCGGTGGACTCCTTCAGGCGCTGCACGAAGGTGATGCCCATGTGGTTGACCAGATCGTTGGCGATCTGCGTGCTGACGATCTCGCGCTTGAGGCGGTGACGGCGCATGGCCTCGCCATACTGCTGGGCCAGGCGCGGCGGGAAGGCGGTCTCCATTTCGCGGGCCAGGTAATCGTCGTCGGCGATGTCGGACTTGATCAGCGACTCCTGCAGCTCGATCTTGCTGTAGGAAATCAGCACCGAGAGCTCAGGACGGGTCAGGCCCTGGCCCTTGGTGGCGCGCTCGTTGAGCTCCTCTTCGGTAGGCAGGAATTCCAGGGCACGGTCGAGCTTGCCGGTCGCTTCCATGGCCGCCATGAGGCGCTTGTATTCACCCTGACGCTCACGGGCACGACGCTCGGCGAGCGACAGGGCCTGGGTCTGCTTGTAGTTGTTGCCCAACACCAGATTGCCGACGTCTTCGGTCATCTCGGCGAGCAGCGTGTTGCGCTGCTTGCCGGTCATGTCGCCGGCGGTGACAATCTCGTTGAGCAGGATCTTGATGTTCACCTCGTGGTCGGAGCAGTCCACACCACCGGCGTTGTCGATGAAATCGGTGTTGCTGGCGCCGCCGTTGAGGCCGAACTCGACACGGCCGAGCTGGGTCATGCCCAGGTTGCCGCCCTCGCCCACCACCTTGGCGCGCAGTTCACGACCGTCGACGCGCAGCAGGTCGTTGGCCTTGTCGCCGACGTCCGCATGGCTTTCCCGGCTGGATTTGACGTAGGTACCGATACCACCGTTCCAGATCAGATCCACCGGTGCCTTGAGCAGTGCATTGAGCAGCTCGGTAGGTGCCAGCTTGTCGGCCTGGATGTCGAAACGGGCCTTCATTTCCGGGCTGATGGCGATGCTCTTGGCGCTGCGCAGGAAGATGCCGCCGCCCTGGGAAATCAGCGAGGTGTCGTAGTCGGCCCAGCTCGAACGTGGCAGATCGAACAGACGCTTGCGCTCGATGAAGCTGCGCGCCGCATCGGGATTCGGGTCGATGAAAATGTGCAGGTGGTTGAACGCTGCGACCATCTGCAGCGATTCGGACAGCAGCAGGCCGTTGCCGAATACGTCACCGGCCATGTCGCCGATACCGATCACGGTGGTCAGGTCCTTCTGCACGTCGATACCGCGCTCGCGGAAATGACGCTGCACGGAAACCCAGCCGCCCTTGGCGGTGATGCCCATGCCCTTGTGGTCGTAACCGGCAGAACCGCCCGAGGCGAAGGCATCGCCCAACCAGAAGCCGTATTCGCCGGCAATGCCGTTGGCGATGTCGGAGAAGGTCGCGGTGCCCTTGTCGGCGGCGACGACCAGATAGGGGTCATCGACGTCGTGGCGTACCACGTTGGCCGGTGGCGCGACGTCGCCGTCCTTGAGGTTGTCGGTGATGTCGAGCAGCCCGCTGATGAAGATGCGGTAGCAGGCGATGGCCTCGGCCTGGATCTCGTCACGACCGCCGCCCAGAGGCAGGCGACGCGGCACGAAACCACCCTTGGCACCGACCGGCACGATTACCGCGTTCTTGACCTGTTGCGCCTTGACCAGGCCGAGCACTTCGGTACGGAAGTCCTCTTCACGGTCGGACCAGCGCAGACCGCCCCGCGCGACGTTGCCGAAGCGCAGGTGCACGCCTTCGACGCGCGGCGAGTAGACGAAAATCTCGAACTTCGGCACGGGTCGTGGCAGTTCGGGGATCGCGCTCGGGTTGAACTTGAAGCTGAAGTAATGCTTCGCCTCACCCTGGGCATCGGGCTGATAGAAGTTGGTACGCAGGGTCGCCTTGATCAGGTCCAGGTAGCGGCGCAGGATGCGGTCTTCGTTGAGCACCGCGACGTTGTCCAGGGCACCGAGAATCGCCTGTTCCAGCTTGTTCTGCTTGTCCTGCAGGTCATCGGCGCCGAGCTTGCGGGCGAGGTAGAAGCGGGTCTTGAAAAGACGCACCAGCTCGCGAGCGATATCGGCATGATTGAGCAGGGTGTTGGCGATGTAGCCAAGGTCGAAGCCCAGACGGATCTGCTTCAGGTAACGGGCGTAGGCACGCAGCAGCGCCACGTCGCGCCATGGCAGGCCGGCGGTCAGTACCAGGCGGTTGAAGGCATCGTTCTCGGCGTCGCCGCGCACGATGTGCACGAAGGCGTCCTGCAGGGTGTCGTTGAGCTGCTGGATGTCGAGCTTGATGCCCTCGGCATAGGTGAAGGCGAAATCGTGAATCCAGAACTCGCGACCGTTCTGGTGCTGCAGGCGATAGGGGAACTCACCGAGCACGCGCAGGCCGAGGTTCTCCAGGATCGGCAGCACGTCGGACAGCGCCAGCGGCGTATCGGCGTGATACAGCTTGCAGTGCAACTGGCGCTCACCCGGCACCAGCGGCTGGTAGAAACTCATGACCAGCGGGCGCTCCTCGGAGAGGCTGCGCAGGTGCTGCATGTCGACCACCGCCGAATGCGCCGGGAAGCGCTCGCGGTAACCGGCCGGGAAGCTTTTCGGGAAGTCGGTAAGTACGCGAGTGCCCTTGGCTTCACCGAAGTTCTCCACGACCAGGGAGGCGTAGTCATCGGTCCAGGAACGGCAGGCCTGAATGACCTCGCGCTCGAGCTGCTGCGGGTCGATGTCCAGCTTGGTCTTCGGGTCCACACGCAGGATGAACTGCACACGGGCCAATACCGACTCGGAGAAGTAGGTCCAGAACTCGCAATCGCTGGCCTGCAGGCGATCGACCAGCACCTGCTGAATGCGCAGGCGGGTCTCGGTGGAATAGATGTCGCGCGGCACGTAGGCCAGGGCATAGACGAAACGACCGTAGGGGTCGAAGCGCAGGAACAGGCGCACCTTGTTGCGCTCCTGAATCTGCACGATCGACAGCGCGGTGCTGGCCAGCTCGTCTACCGGCGTCTGGAACAGATCATCGCGCGGCAGCACTTCGAGGACCTTGACCAGCTCCTTGCTCAGGTGGCCCTGGGAGATGAAACCGGAGCGTTTCTCCACATCGGCGACCTTGCGGCGAATGTAGGGAATCTCGCGCACGCTCTCGCTGTATGCGGTGGAGGTGTAGATGCCGAGGAAACGGTACTCCTTGACCACCTTGCCTTCGCCGTCGATTTCACGGATGGAAACGAAATCCGGGTAGGCCGGACGGTGCACGCGGCTCGGCTGCGCGGCCTTGGCGAAGGACAGCAGGCTGGGTTCGCGCAAGTACGCAAGGGCGTAGGGCTCGATGCGCAGGTCGTCCTGGCTCAGACCGCTGCGCAGGCGCTTGGAAAGGCCCAGCAGCGAGCTTTCGTCGTACTGCAGGTAGCCACCGACGGCGTCGTCGTGAACGGTGAACTCCTCGTAACCGAGGAAGGTGAAGTGGTCGTCCTGCAGCCAGTCGAGAAACACCTTGATCTCGTCCAGCTCGGCGACTTCGCTCTGGCCGCGGCCAAGGGTGCCGTCGCCCAGCTTGGTCAGCAGTTCCTGAGCCTTGGCCTTCATCGGCTGGAAATCGGCAACGGAGAGGCGCACTTCTTCGAGCACTTCGAGCAGAGTCTTCTGCAGCGATTTGATCTCGGCGTTGCTGGCGCAACGGTTGATCTCCAGGAACATCAGCGATTCGCGCGTGACATCCGGGCCGGCACTGCCCTTGGGCAGCAGATCGATGAGCGCGCCCTGAGCGTCGCGACGCACGCTGAGCACGCTGTTCTGCAGGGTATGGATGCTGTAACCGCGGCGCTTGAGTTCGATACGCACGGAGTCGACGAGGAACGGGATGTCCGGGTGCAACACTTCGATGCCGGTGTGCGTGCTTTGCCAGCCATGCTTTTCATAGTCGGGGTTGAACACGCGTACCTGGGGCTGGGCAGGATCGAAACTGGCCAGCAGGCGCCAGGCAGAAAGGGTGCAACCAACCAGGTCGGAAAGACGCCGTTGCGTCAGTTCCTCGAGGGCGATGATGCCGAAGAACTGTTCAGCGAACAGGGCCACTCGTGGCAGATCCTGCTCACTGAGATGCTGCGCCAGGGCCGCTTGCAGTTGATGCTGAAAGTCGGCTTTGCTGGCCGCGGTGAAGAACGCCATGTTTTTGCTCCGTCTATGGGCTATGAGGGGCTGTTGTCGTTTCAGTACGAACCGCGTTGTAGCGAGAAATCTCGCCAGGCTAGGCGGAGGACGCCGGGAATGGTGTTCCCTTGCCAAGTCCTCCAACAACGCATGGCGAAATTTCTCGCACAACCCGCAGGGCCGGGCCTGTTTTGCCGCGAGGCAGCGTTTCTCGCCACTCATTTGGAATACCAAACTTCGCGTCTCGTGCCTTGCCTCGCGGCAAAACAGGCTCCGGCGCGGTCGTGCTGAAACGACAACAGCCCCTCCTTTGCGATTCGTGTTCCATGTCCGAGTTCAACCTTAGCGCAGCGACCCGAAATTGCCCGCTCAGCCGCTTTGCCAGAGTGTTCGAACGATGACTTCTCGGTCACAGAGGCCACCTGAGCTTAACGACAGTGCAGGCGCTGACGCTTGCCGTGCGGCGACATTTTCGTTCACACGGTCCCCAGCAAAGCAGACGTCGTACAACTTCTTGCACTGTAGTGGCACAGCGCCTAAAGTCTGGCGTCAATAAAAATAATGCCAAATGGACACTACCCCATGCCGTTCTTCCTCTCCTGGAAGCAGAAGTTTCGTCTGCTGATTGTCATCACCCTCTCCAGCCTCGCGCTGATGACCGCGTCCTCGTTCTGGGCCAGCCAGAAACTCGACAACGCCCTGCAGGCCCGGGAGAACGCCACGGCCTATGCCGGCGCCTCGGCTACCCTGATGAATCAATGGCTCAAACTGGGCGCCGAACGACGCCGCCTGACGCCAGAGGGCGAAGCCGATTTCCAGGCCAGCCTCGCCTCGCTTGGCGATCTGGCGCGCCAATACGTCGAGCACGCCGGAGGTTTGAATGACGCCTCGCTGATCGATAGCGCCCGGTACATCGACGAACTGCTGCAGGACGACATACGCCTGCAGCAGAACTGGCTGGAACAGTCCCACGAACTCGGCCTCACCCCCTTCACCGGGCAACGTGCCAGGCTCGCCGAAAGCGGCAAAGGCCTCGAGCGCGTGAGCATCAGCCTGATTCAGGCCTCGATTGCCGAGGCCCTGAGCAACCAGCGCGATTACCTGGCCACCTTCGATGCGGCCTACGCCGGACGCGTGCAGGCGGCCCTGAGCGATCTGCAGGCACGCATCATCGAGTTGGAATGGCAGGACAGTCAGGTCGGCAAGGCGGTAAGCACCTATACCGCGGACTTCACAACGGCGGACACACTGATCCGGCGCATCGCCGCCACCGAGAAGCATCTGTTCGAGCAGGGTCGCCAGGTCGAAGAAAGCATCGACGCCCAGAACCTGTACCTGCAGCAGAACGTACTGAGCGCTACCACGCGCCAGGCCGAGCAGGCACGCAGCGCGGCCAACTGGACGATGGCGCTGACCTTCGTGCTGGTTTCGCTGTTCATGCTGGTCACCCTGAGCCAGGCCTCGCGCCTGCTGATGGCGCAGCTGGACAAGGTCAATCGGCTGCTGTCCCAGGTGGCCGCCGGCAACCTCACCGCGCGTATCGACGTGGGCGTCAACCCGCGTGACGAGTTCAACCAGCTGGGCAGCGCCTCCAACCAGATGACTCAGGGCATCGCCGGGGTGATTCGCCAGGTGGTCGATGGCAACCGGGAGCTCAACCACCTGCACAGTTACCTCAACGAGGCGATGCGCCGCCTGGAGGAAAACAGCACGCAGGTGGAAATGCAGACCGAACAGGCGGCCTCGGCTTCCCAGCAGATTTCCGCCACGGTCAACGAAATGGCCCAGCGCACCACCGATGTCGGCAACGCCACCCAGGCCGCCTACCAGTCGGCGCGCAACGGCGCCACGGTGATCGTCGCCAGCGCCGACAACATGCGTCACCTCTCGCAGCTGATTCAGGACACCCACACCCAGGTCACCGCCCTCACCCAGTCCAGCGGTAAGGTCACCAGCATCATCGACGTGATCAACGGCCTGGCCGACCAGACCAACCTGCTCGCCCTCAACGCTGCCATCGAGGCAGCCCGGGCCGGGGAAGCGGGCCGTGGCTTCTCGGTGGTGGCAGACGAAGTACGCTCCCTGGCCCAGAAGACCGTGGCCGCCACCACCGACATCGCGCTGATCGTCAACGAGCTGCGCCAGCAGACCCAGCGGATGGATCAATTGATGGTCAGCGGCCTGAACCTCGCCGAACAGGGCGAGCGCAGCTCCGGCGAAGTGGCCCTGGCCATCGACGGCATCACCGGCTCCATGGAACACCTGAGCACGGAGATGAGTCAGGTGGTGGTCGCCATCGAGCAGATCTCCAGCACCACCGAGGAGATAGTCGCCAAGGTCGAGGACATCAACCTGCACACCGGCAGGACCAAGACCCTGCGCCTGAGCCTCGACGAACATACCCAGGGCCTGTCGCGTCAGGTCGAAGCCCTCAATCACAGCGCCAATCGGTTCCGCATCGCCTGAATGGATCGCCAGCCGCATGCGCCAATGGCGCAGCGGCTGGCCGGATACGTGACCAGGCACACGATCGAAGCGCCGCAGTGTGGCGATATGCGCAACAGAGCATGCCCCGCATGGCTTAACCCCCCTGCCTTCGATTATCATGGTCGGCCCTGACGAGCGGGGTCGTCGCTCGCGATTTCCATCCTGGAAAACCTATGGAACACAGAGACGCGCTGCTCGCCCTTCGCCACTTCCTGGCCAGCCAGATCCTCGGTCAGGAAAAGCTCATCGATCGCCTGCTGATCGCCCTGCTCGCTGACGGCCACATGCTGGTCGAAGGCGCCCCGGGCCTGGCCAAGACCAAAGCGATCAAGGAGCTGGCCGAAGGTATCGAAGCCGAGTTCCACCGTATCCAGTTCACCCCGGACCTGCTGCCTGCCGACATCACCGGCACCGAGATCTATCGCCCGGAAACCGGCAGTTTCGTGTTCCAGCAGGGGCCGATCTTCCATAACCTGGTGCTCGCCGACGAGATCAACCGGGCGCCAGCCAAGGTACAGTCGGCACTGCTCGAGGCCATGGCCGAGCGTCAGGTGTCGGTGGGCCGTAGCACCTACGATCTGTCGCCACTGTTTCTGGTCATGGCCACCCAGAACCCGATCGAGCAGGAAGGCACCTACCCGCTTCCCGAGGCGCAGCTCGACCGCTTCCTGATGCACGTGAAGATCGGCTTCCCCGATGCCAACGTGGAACGCAAGATCCTCGCCCAGGCCCGTGGCGAGGCGCTGCACGGTGAAACCAAGCCCGATCATCGCCTCAGCCAGCAGGCGATCTTCGCGGCGCGCAAGGAAATTCTCGGCCTGTACATGGCCGATGCGGTAGAGGAATACCTGGTGCAGCTGGTCATGGCCTCACGCACCCCGGGCAAGTTCGACACCGAGCTGGCCGAGTGGATCGCCCACGGCTCCAGCCCGCGTGGCTCCATCGCCCTGGACCGCTGCGCGCGCGCCCATGCCTGGCTGGCCGGCCGCGACTTCGTCAGCCCCGAAGATATCCAGGCGGTGCTGTTCGACGTGCTGCGCCACCGCATCATCCTGTCGTTCGAGGCGGAAGCCTCGGGCATCGATCAGGATCGCGTGATCCAGCGCATCCTCGACGTGGTCGCGGTAGCCTGATGCAATCGCCCGCGGATAACCCTGAGCTGCAGGCGGGCATCCGTACCGATCTCAACCAACTCATCGACATGCGCCACCGCGTGCGTGAAGTGCAGCTGTTTTCCTCGCCTGGCAGGCGCAGCCCGCTGATCGGCCTGCACCATTCGAAGCTGCGCGGGCGCGGTGTGGACTTCGATCAGGTGCGGGTCTACCAACCCGGTGACGACGTGCGCACCATCGACTGGCGCGTTACCGCACGCACTCAGGAGCCGCATACCAAGCTGTTCCACGAAGAACGCGAGCGGCCGATCTACATTCTCGTGGAGCAGAGCCGCCAGTTGTTCTTCGGCTCCGGCCTGATGTTCAAATCGGTGCTGGCCGCCCGTGCCGCCGGGCTGATCGGCTGGGCCGCACTGGGCCATAACGATCGCATTGGTGGCCTGGTATTCGGCGGCCAGGACCATCACGAAATCAAACCGCGGCGCAGCAAACAGAGCCTGCTGCAACTGCTCAGCCGCCTGGCCCGTGCCAACCAGGCGCTGGACGGCGAGGCACCGGTCTACCGGGACAGCTTCGGTCAGGCCCTGCGCCGGGCCCGGGAAGTGCTGCGCCCCGGCAGCCTGGTGGTGATTCTTTGCGACGAACGCACCTTGAGCGACAGCAGCGAACAACAGCTGATCCTGCTCGCCAGGCATACCGACCTGTTGCTGCTGCCGGTCTCCGACCCGCTCGACCACGCCCTGCCGGCATCCGGCCTGCTGCGTTTCGCCGATGGTGACGCCCAACTGGAAGTGGACACCGAAGATGCCAACCTGCAGCACAGCTACGCAGCCCAGGCGCAGGCCCGTCAGGCACGCTGGCAGCGCCTGGCGCAGAAGCTCGGGGTGCCGCTGCTGTCGTTGTCCACTCGCCATGAGCTGGTCGAGCAGTTGCGTGAACACCTGAACAACCTGCGCCCCGGTAAATCGGCATGAACCCGCTCGATCAACTGCAGCCGCTGATCGCCCCGGCCGCCGTTGGCTGGTGGCCGCCCGCACCTGGCTGGTGGCTGCTCGCCCTGCTGTTGCCGCTGTTGGCATGGGGCGCCTGGCGCCTGCTCAAGCGGCTGCCCAAACCCACCCGCAGGCAGGCCGCCGAACAGCCCCTGGACCCGCTGCGCGAGGCGGCCCTGCAGGAACTGCAACGCCTCAGCAAACCTTACGACGGCGCCCCTGCCGGGCCCTGGCTGCAACAGATCAACGGTTTGCTCAAGCGCCTGTGCCGCGAACGTTACCCGGACAGCCACAGCCATACCCTGAGCAGCCGGGCCTGGCTGGCGTTTCTCGACAACCGCTGCCCGGCCGCCGGCCTGACCCGCTGGATGATTCTGGTCGAAGGCGCCTACAAGCCACAGTGCACGCTGGACGACAAGGCCATCGAGGGCCTCAACGGGGCCGTCGCCATCTGGATTCGCAAGCATGTTTGAGTTCGCCTGGCCGTGGATCTTTCTGCTCGCGCCGCTGCCCTGGCTGCTGCGCATGTGGCTGCCACCAGCCGACAGCGGCGAGGCCGCGTTGCAGGTGAGTTTCCTCGGCGAACTGGAAAACCTGTCCGGTCGACGTGCTCGCCTGCAACTGCCGCCCTGGAGGAAACAGGTGTATTTCGCCCTGCTCTGGCTCCTGCTGCTGAGCGCAACAGCACGCCCGGAATGGGTCGGCGAGCCGCTGCCGTTGCCGGCCAGCGGGCGTGATCTGCTGATCGCCGTGGACGTATCCGGCTCGATGGATTACGCCGACATGCGCTGGGAAGACGAGGAAGTCAGCCGCCTGGTGTTGGTCAAACACCTGATGGGCGATTTCATCGAAGGTCGCACCGGCGACCGGCTCGGGCTGATCCTGTTCGGCAGCCAGGCCTACCTGCAGGCGCCGCTGACCTTCGACCGGCAGACCGTGCGCACCTGGCTCGACGAAGCGGTGATCGGCATCGCCGGCAAGAACACCGCCATCGGCGACGCCATCGGCCTGGCGGTCAAACGGCTGCGTCAGCGGCCGGCGCACAGCCGCGTGCTGGTGCTGATCACCGATGGCGCCAACAACGGCGGCGAAATCGAGCCGATGATCGCCGCCCGCCTGGCCGCGGAAGAAGGTGTGACCATCTACCCCATCGGGATTGGCGCCGACCCGCAGCAGGGCGGCAACTTCGCGGCGTTCGGTTTCAATCCCAGCCTGGATCTGGACGAGCCGACCCTGCGCGCGATTGCCGAACTCACCGGCGGCGAGTACTTCCGCGCCCGCGATCAGAACGAATTGCAGGCCATCGAAGCGACCCTCGACCGCCTCGAGCCGGTGGCCCAGCAACCGACCCTGGCGCGCCCTGCCCTGGCGCTCTACTCATGGCCCCTGGCTGCGGCCGTGGTGCTCAGCCTGGCATTGGTGATGCGTAGCCTGTGGCCACAGCTGCGTCAGCAGCGGCTAACCCTCACCCAGCGGCTGAGGCGCAAGGCACCATGAGCGAATTCGCCGGCCTGTGGCCCCACCTGCTGCGCCCCTGGTGGTTGTTGCTGCTGCCCTTGATGGCCTGGCTGCTGTGGCTGCTCACCCATCGGGAAAAACGCAGCGGCCGCTGGCAGACGTTGTTGCCGCCTGCCTTCCATGCCGTGCTGCTACGCGGCGGCCGCGGTCGCAGCAGTCGCCTGCCGTGGATCGCCCTCGGTCTGGCCTGGCTGCTGGCCATCCTGGCGCTGCTCGGCCCCAGTTGGCAGCGGGTGGAACAGAACGACATGAAGCCGGCCGATCCGCTGGTGGTGATGCTCGAACTGACCCCGCAGATGCTGGCCAGCGACGCCTCGCCCAACCGCCTGGCCCAGGCCCGCCGCAAACTGCTCGATCTGCTGCAGGCCCGCGGTGACGCACAGACCGCCATCGTGGTGTACGCCGGTAGCGCCCACACCGTGGTACCGCTGTCGGACGACCTGGGCACCAGCCGCAACCTCCTCGAAGCGCTCAAGCCATCGATCATGCCGGAACCGGGCAAGCGCGCCGACCTGGCTGTGGCCAAGGCTCTGCAATTGCTCGAGGGCGGCGCTCAGGGCCAGGGGCGTCTGCTGCTGATCACCAGCAGTCTCGATGACAGCGAACGCAGCGCCATCGGCAAGCTGCTCGGCAGCCGTGGCGAGCGCCTGCGCATTCTCGGTGTCGGCAGCAGCGAGGGCGCACCGATCGTCCAGGAAGACGGCACCTTCATGAAAGACGATCAGGGCGCCATCCTCATCCCGCGCCTGGACACCGCCGGGTTGAGCCGGTTCGCTCGCGAGCTCGGCGGCCATTACCGCGCCATCAGCCTCGACGAGCGCGACCTGCGCACCCTCGGCCTGCTCGATGGCCCGCAGCAGTTGCGCGACAATGGCCACAAGACGCAACTGCGCAGCTGGGCCGATCAGGGCTACTGGCTGTTGCTGCCCCTGCTGTTGCTGGCGGCCTGCGCCGGGCGCCGCGGCTGGCTGCTGTGTCTGCCGCTGCTGTTGCTGGGCACCCCGCAGACGGGCATGGCGTTCAGCTTCGACGACCTCTGGCTGCGTGCCGATCAGCAGGGCCAGCGGCTGCTCGAAGCGCAGCGCCCCAAGGAGGCCGCAGAACGTTTCGACGATCCGCAGTGGCGCGGCCTGGCGCTTTACCAAGCCGGAGACTACGCCGCCGCTGCCGAGCAGTTCGCCCAGAGCGACAGCGCGGTGTCGCTGTACAACCGCGGCAACGCCCTGGCCCGCAGCAACGAGTTGGAAGCTGCCGTGGACGCCTACGAGCGCGCGTTGGAAATCGACCCGCAGTTGCTGCAGGCGCAAAAGAACAAGGCACTGGTGGAAGAACTGCTGCGCCAGCGTGAACAGCAGCAAAGCCAGCAGAAAGACCAGCCGGACGAGCAGCAGCGCGAGGAACACGACGAACAGCAGCAGCCCGGTCAATCTGCGGCGCCTACACCGGACGAGCGCGAGAGCAGTCAGGGCCAGCCTGGCACGCCGCAGGAGCAACAGCCACCGAGCGATCCGAAAACCTCGCCGGGCCAGCCCTCCGAGACAGGGGAGAACGCAGAAACGCCGGCATCACCACCGGCCGATACGGGCACGGCGGAAGTCGATGGACCGCTCGATGGCGAGCGCCGCCAGGCTCTTGAACAATGGCTGCGGCAAATCCCCGATGACCCGGGCGAATTGCTGCGCCGCAAATTCTGGTACGAACAGCAACAGCGTCAGGAACAGCCACGATGACCCGCCTGCTCTGCACCCTGCTCCTCTGCCTGCTGGCGTTTCAGGCCAGCGCGCAGGACTTTATCGCCAGCGTCGACCGCAGCCGGCTGAACCTCGGCGAAAGCGTCGACCTGACACTGGAGTCCACGGACTCGACCCAGTTCGGCAAACCCGACCTGGCGCCGCTCAACGAACTCTTCGAAGTGCTCGGCACCCGCCAGGTCAATCGCCTCACCACCCTGGATGGCGAAGCGCGCGCCACCACACGCTGGATCGTCACCCTGCGACCGCGCCACAGCGGCTATGTGGTGGTGCCTCCGCTGCGCCTGGGCAACTCGCAGAGTCAGCCGATCAGCCTGCACGTGCTGGAGTCGACCACCAAGAGTGCGGACGAGCAGATGGCACCGGTGTTCATCGATGCCAGCCTGGATCACGAGAGCGTCTACGTGCAGGCGCAGAGCGTGCTGACCCTGCGCATCTACCACTCAGTGTCGCTGTACGACGACAGCAGCCTGACACCGCTGGAAATCGCCGATGCCCGCGTCGAATCCCTGGGCGAACCACGCACCTATGAACAGGACATTGGCGGCGTCCGCCATGGAGTGATCGAGCTGCGTTATGCGATCTTCCCGCAGAAGAGCGGCCAACTGACGATTCCCGGCCAGGTGTTCAGCGCCACCCTGGTCGATCGCTCCAACAAGAACGACTACCTGCCATTCGGGCCGCGCCCCGGCAAGGTCACGCGGGTCAAATCCCCGGAAATACCGCTGACGGTCAAGGCAAAGCCTGCCGATTACCCCGCTGACGTGCCCTGGCTGCCGGCCCGCGCCCTGAGCCTGGCCGAGGCCTGGAGCCCGGAGCCCGGCCAGGTCAAGGTCGGTGACTCGCTGACCCGCAGCCTGATGCTCAAGGCCGACGGACTCTCAAGTGCTCAGTTGCCGCCGCTGCCAGCGACCACCGTGGACGGTCTGCGCCGCTATCCGGACCAGCCGCAGTTGAACAATGAAAGCAGCGAGCGCGGCCTGATCGGCAGCCGAGAGGAGCGTGAGGCCCTGGTGGCCAGCAAGGCCGGCACGCTGGAGCTGCCGGCAGTCGAGGTGGTGTGGTGGAACACCCACGAAGACCGCCTGGAGCGCAGCAGCCTCCCGGGACGCAGCCTGGAAGTGGCAGCGGACCCGGCCATGAGCGTGGAGCAACCGGTGGAGCCGCGCCCGCGCAGCGCCCCTGTCGAGGACGTCCTGCTGTGGCCATGGCAGCTGAGCAGCGTGCTGTTCGCCCTGACCACTGTGCTCGGCTTCGGCCTGTGGTGGCACGCACGGCGCCAGCCAGCCATCCAGCGTGCCGCACAGAGCGGCCCGAGCCCACGCACCCTGCTCGATGATCTCAAGCGCGCCTGCCTGGCCAACGACAGCCAGGCCACCCGCCAGGCCCTCGACGCCTGGGCACGCCAGCAACCGGAAACCCTGGCCGATATGGCAGCCCGGTTCGCGCCGCTGTCCGAAGCCCTCGATGGCCTCAACGGCGCGCTGTACAGCGAAAGTGGCCAACACTGGCAGGGCGCTCAGCTGTGGCAGGCCATCGGCGAGCTGCCGGCAGCCGAAAGCGCTCAGGAAAACGGCCCGGAAACCACCCAGTTGCCACCTCTTTATCCTCGCTGAACAGGAAAGGCCAATGATCGAGCAGCCGGTGTCCGCGCTTCCCAGCTTCTGGCGTGACGCCGCCCTGCCCTTCGTCGAACTGCGCTCGATCGAGGATGGCCGTCAGGTCTGCTATGGCCGGCACAGCCACGAGATCTTCTCCATCGGAGCAATCACCCGTGGGCAGAGCACCTACAGCAATCGCGATGTGGACCGTCACGTCAGCCAGGGCACGGTAGTGCTGATGAATCCCGGCGACGTGCACGCCTGCAACCCCATCGACGGGCAACCCTGGTCGTACCTGATGCTGTATGTCGACCCGCAGTGGCTGGGCCACCTGCAGCAAGCGCAGGGGCTGACCGATACGCCGGTCTTCCAGCGCTTCGCCTGCATCGCCAGTGACGATGCCGAACTGTATGAGGGCCTGCTGCAACTGCGCGAAACCTTGCTCGACCCCAGCCTTGGCGCGAACGGCAAGGCCGCTCAGGCCACGGCCTTCTTCAGCCTCGCGCTGCAACGCCTGGCGCTGGAGGGCGACAGCGATGAGCGCATGAATCCACGCCTGGAACACGCCGCCCGCCTGATCCACCAGCACTGCGGAGAAACGCTCAGGCTCGACACCCTGTGCGAAGCCGCGCAGCTGTCACCGTCGCAACTGATTCGTGGTTTCAAGCAACGTTACGGCATGACGCCCCACGCCTACCTGCTCAACCGCCGCATCCAGTTCGCCCACTCCCGCCTGAAGAACGGCGCCCCACTGGCCGACGTGGCTCTGGAAGCCGGCTTCGCCGACCAGGCCCATTTCCAGCGCACCTTCAAGCAATTCCTCGCTGCCACCCCCGGCCAGTACCGCGGCTAGGGACAACCACGCAATACCCGGCCCAATGCCGAGCTCCGGTTCTGTGGCGCTCTAAGAACCTGTTCATAATCTTTCAGCCCAGGTTCATCGATTTCGGCAGCTAAGTGGCGGGAGCGGCCTTTTGTAGGGTGGACGACGCTTCACCCGTCCACCGCTCTGCGATCGTAGTGGTGGACAAAAAGAGCGTTGTCCACCCTACGCAGGGATGCCTTGTAGTTGCCGCTTCATGCGCTTAAAGACCGTGAATAGGCTTTAACGGGCTTACGCCAACACCAGATACCCCGCACTGGCCACCAACAACCCCGCCAGCACCCGATTGAAAACCCGCACCCGCTGCGGCGCCTGCAGGTACGGCTGCAAGCAGGTACCGGCATAGGCCCAGCAGGCCAGCGACAGGTAGCAGACCACGCAGTAGATCGCGGCGAACTGCCAGACCAGCAAGGCCTCACCATCGGCAACGAAGGCGCCCATGCCAGCGATTGCCGCCAGCCAGGCTTTGGGATTCAGCCATTGCATGAGCGCGCCGTGCATGAACGAAGCGACCGGTGCGCCTTCGCCCGCCTGCAGCGCCCCATCGTCGGCTGCCAATCGCCACGCCAGGTACAACAAGAAAGCCACGCCCGCCCACTGAATCGCCACGGTCAGCCCGGGTAATAGTGACAACAGTTCGTGCAGCCCCATGCCGATCAGCACCAGCAGCAACGTGAAGCCCAGCGTCGCGCCAGCGACATGTCGCAACGCAACCCGCAATCCATGCCGCGCACCAGTGCTCAACGAAAGCAGATTGACCGGTCCGGGAGAAATGGAGGCGGCCAGTGCAAAGGCCGCCATGGACAGAAACAGACTCATCACGCATGCCCCACCACTGATTTGGAGTGAGGCAAATTAACCGGTGGCCACCGAGGCGTATTGAAGAAAACACGCATGGCCCGAAGAGTGGCTGCAGGGAAAGGCGGGCAAAAAAAAACCGCGGCCTGGCCGCGGTTTCTTCATGTCGCCATCGGTTTCAATGGGCCAGCAACGAACCGCCCTTCTTGCCTGCCAGCTTCTCCGGTTTGATCAGGAAGTGCGCCAGCGCAGGCAGCAGCCACAGGGCGCCGAACATGTTGACGATGAACATGAAGGTCAGCATCAGGCCCATGTCGGCCTGGAACTTGATCGCCGAGAACATCCAGGTCGCCACGCCGATGGCCAGGCACAGCCCGGTGAACAGCACCGCCTTGCCGGTGGAGCGCAGGGTCTGGTAGTAGGCTTCCTGCAACGGCAAGCCAGCCCGCAGGAAGGTTTCCAGGCGACTGTAGATGTAGATGCCGTAGTCCACGCCGATCCCCACGCCCAGTGCGATCACCGGCAGGGTCGCGACCTTCACGCCGATGCCCAGGAACGCCATCAGGGCGTTGCCGAGGATCGAGGTGAGGATCAGTGGCAACACGATGCACACGGTGGCGGCGAACGAGCGGAAGGTGATCATGCACATGATGCCGACGCACAGGTACACCAAGACCAGGATAAGCAGCTCCGAGGTGCTGATCACTTCGTTGGTCGCGGCCTCGATACCGGCGTTACCGGCAGCCAGCAGGAACTCGACGTTTTCGGACTTATGCTCCTCGACGAAACCTTCTACCGCCGCCACCGCACGCTTCAGCGTCTCGGCCTTGTGGTCCTGAAGGAACACCAGCACCGGTGCCACCGAGCAGTCGGCGTTGTACAGGCCGTCAGCGCGGGCGATGGAGTTGTTGAGCACGTCCTGATTGCGCGACAGGGTTTCCCATTTCAGGTTGCCCTCGTTCATGCCCTTGATCAGTTGCCGCGACACGCTGACCATGGAGATCGCCGACTGCACACCGGGCGTGTTGTCCATCGTCCACATCAGCTCGTCCATGGCCGCCAGGGCTTCGTAGGTCGAACAGCCTTCCGGCGCGGTCTTGACCATCACCACCAGCACATCGGAGCTGGTCGAGTAGTTGCGGATCACGAAATCGTTGTCGAGGTTGTAGCGCGAATCCGGACGCAGCTCGGGCGCGCCCTGATCGAGGTCGCCGACCTGCAGGTTCTGCTGCTGGTACCAGAAGCCGCCGATACCGGCGAACAGGGCCAACGCCACGGAAACCGGCGCGACCCTGGAACTGGCGAAGTTCGACAGCAGACGCCAGAACGGATGCTCACTCACCGCGTCACGCTTGCTGCGCTCCACCGCCTTCTTGCTGATGCCGATATAGGAAATCGCCACTGGCAGCAGGATCAGGTTGGTGAAGACGATGACCGCGACACCGATGGACGCGCCGATGGCCAGTTCACGGATCACGCCGATATCGATCAGCAACAGGGTGATGAAGCCGACGGCGTCGGCGAGGATGGCGATCATTCCCGGCAGGAACAGCTGCCGGAACGTCAGCCGCGCTGCGGTCAACGCATCTTCGCAGCCGCCGGATTGCAGGGCGATGCCGTTGATCTTCTGCACGCCGTGGGAAATACCGATGGCGAAGATCAGGAACGGCACCAGCATGGAATACGGATCGAGGCCGAAGCCGACCGAGTGCATCATGCCCAGTTGCCAGACCACCGCCACCAGGGTGGTGATCAGCACCGCGATAGTGCTGCGGATGCACCAGGTGAACCAGTACAGCAGCACGAAGGTGATCAACAGCGCCACGCCAAAGAACAGCGCCACCATGACCAGGCCATCGATCAGGTCACCGACCTTCTTGGCGAAGCCGATGATGTGCACCTGCACGTCGGGATTCTGCGCCTGGTACTTGCTGCGGATCTTCTCTTCCAGCTGGTGCGAGAACTCCTGGTAGTCGAGCTTGATCAAGCGGCCCTGGTCCTGGGGGTCCGGGTAGGACTCGAGCAGCGGCACATCGATGATGCTGGACTTGAAGTTGTTCGCCACCAGGCGACCGATCTGCCCGGACTTGAGCACGTTGCTGCGCAGTTCCTCGAGGCTCTGCGGGCTGCCGTCGTAGGTCTGCGGGATCACCTCGCCACCGGCGAAGCCCTCTTCGGTGACTTCGGTCCAGCGCACGCTGGGGCTCCACAGCGACTTCAGCCCGGAGCGGTCGACACCTGGAATGTAGAACACTTCGTCGTTGATCAGACGCAGCGTCTCCATGTACTCCTTGCTGAAGATGTCGCCATTCTTGGCCTCCACGGAAATACGCACGGTATTGCCCAGGTTGGCCAGGTCGTTGCGGTGTTCCATCATGTTCTGAATGAACGGATGGCTCAGCGGGATCATCTTCTCGAAGCTGGTCGACGGCCTGACCTGAGTGGCCTGGAAGAACAGAAACACGCTGACCAGCAGGCAGATCAGGATCACCGCCGGCCGGTTGTTGAAGATCAGGCGCTCAAGCAGGCTAGCCTTGTCTTGGTGATGGTTACTCATCGAACACTACCCCAGCTTGTTATTGTTGGCCTGGATTGGCACCGGTCGACGAGGTCAGGCGTACGCCGCCCTGCCCGACCAGAATCAGCTTGCCATCGGCACCTGCGGTCACGCCCGCCAGCGACACTCGATCCGGGCGATTGAACACGCTGAAGCTGTGGCCGCGATCGCTGCTGGTTAGCACGCTGCCGCCATGCCCGACCACCACGATACTGCCGTTATCGAGCAAGGCCGCGCTGGCCAGGCCAAACTCCAGGGTGCCGCCGCTGGCGGTAGCCAACGGGATCTGCTGCCAACTGTCACCGCCGTCGGTGGACTGGAACAGGTGCCCGCGCAGGCCATAGACCAGCAGGCCGCGGGGCTCGCCGGTGGCCAGCACGCCGAACAGCGAACCCTGGTACGGGCCCTCCAGAGTCTCCCAGGTTTCGCCGCCATCGACGGAGCGAAACAGACTGCCCATCTCGCCGACGATGAACAGGCCGGTGTCCTTCACCTCGGCGATGCCGTTGAGGTGATAGGCGTCCTCGTTGTCGAGACGGTCGCTGACATCTTCCCAGGTGGCGCCACCATCGCTGGTTTGCAGCAGCGCCCCGTAGGCGCCGATGGCGAAGCCGTGTTGCAGATCCTTGAACCAGACGTCGAGCAACGGCGCCTCGCGCTGCAGGTCCTCGAACTGCTTGACCCAGGTGGCACCGCCATCGGTGGTCGCCAATACCAGGGCGTCGTGGCCGACCGCCCAGCCGTGCTTGTCATCGACGAAGAACACCGCAGTGAGCATCTGCCGGGTCGGTACCTTGGCCTGCTCCCAGCTCGTGCCATCGTTATCGGAATAGAGGATGTGGCCGCGCTCACCGACCGCCACCAGGCGTTTGCCAGCGTGAGCGATATCGAGCAACAGGCTGGACACGGCCTTTGCCGAAGGTACCGAATAGCTGACGGCCTCGTCAGGGGCTTGCGCCTGCACGAGCGGCGCGGCGGCCACCAGCAGCGCGCACAGCGATAGTGCCTGCAGCACCGGCTGCACGCTTTTCCCGCCCCTGATGCGCCGCAAAATGGGCTCACTCATACAAAACTCCCCCTTCTTCTTGTTATTGCCAGCGCCTGTGAAGCGACGCTCATGCTAGCGGCCTTTGCGGATCCAAAATCCACTGTTTTGTAAGAAAAAGCCCGCGTTATCGACCGCGCGAATGACAGCCGCGCAGTCGATCGCGCCATCGACTCAGCGAGTCCCGCGGCGGCGCAGCGCTGCCGGCGTGAAGTAGCCATCATCGACGGCAGGCTGACTGAAGTCGATGGTATTGGCTTCTTCGTTATCCAGATTCTGTACGTGGTAGCGACGCGCCTGCAGATCGTGGAAGACATCCAGCGCAGACCAGGTAGTCGGCAGCTCATAGTAGTTCTTCAGATACGCCAGAGACACGCGCCACAATTCCCCCCGACCATCGTACTGATCGACCACCGCAGCCTGCCAGCTGTCTTCGTCGAGATACAGGGTTCGCTTGGAATAGATGTGCCGGGCGCCGGGCTTGAGCGTGCCCTCCACGACCCACACCCGGTGCAGTTCATTGCGGGTGAAAGCCGGATTGAGGTGACCGACCTGCAGCAGATCCTCGTATTTGACCTGCGGGCTGGTGACCTTGTAGTTGTTGTAGGGGATGTAGATTTCCTTCTTGCCGACCAGCTTCCAGTCGTAACGATCCGGAGCGCCGTTGAACATGTCGGTGTCATCGGCGGTACGCAGGCCATCGGCTGCGGAGATCGGCGTGTCATAGGCGAGATTAGGTGCTCGCCGCACACGGCGCTGACCGGCGTTGTACCCCCAGGCCTGACGCGGCTCCTTGACCTGATCGAGGGTCTCGTGGACCAACACCGCGCCACCGGCCAGACGCGCCGGGCTGCGGGTGAACGACAGGTAGTAGAAGAGGATGTTGTTCAGGTTGGCGTAACTGCCCTTGGGGTCGTAGAACTTGAACATCGCTTCCTGTTGCGAGGTGACCAGCGAGTAGGAGCCATTGCGCTGCACCGCCACTTCCGAGGCACGCCGTACGATGTAGGTACCGCGATAACGGGCGATGTGGTTCCACAGCGCCTCGACACCGCTCTGCGGGATCGGGAACGGGATGCCACCGTAGGCATCGGCGAAGCCGTTGCCGCCGTCGAGCAGCTTGGCGCTGAGCGCGTTCTTCGCCGTGTTGTCGTAGACCCACTGCGGCGCCGAACCGGAACGGCGACTGGTGTACACCGGCATCTGGTAGGTATCCGGGTAGGCTTCGAACAGTGCGATCTGCCCAGGTGTGAGGTTGTCCCGGTACTGCTGCAGGTTGGCCTTGGTGATGGTGAACAGCGGCTTGTCGTTCGCGAAAGGATCGACATGGTGCTTGCCCGAGCCTTGATAACCAGCCGGTGCCTGGGTGATCCCGCCTGTCCAGGCCGGAATGGTGCCCGCTGCGTTGCCGGCCTTCTCGCCGCCAAGTGGCATCAGGCTGGTGCCCAGCCTGGCCGCATCCTGAGGCGAAACAGCCGCCTGGGCGTTACCGGCCAGCAGCACCAGCGCGACTGCGACGCCTTTGAGGTTCAGCATCCTGTATCTCCGTGATCAGAAGGAGTATTTGACGTTGACGCCGACATTGTCGCGGTCGCGCACGGCGTTGTTGTTACCGCCACCGGAAAACTCGGTGTACTGCAGCTCGGCTTCCAGGCTGTTCATGTAGTTGGCCTTCATGCCGAGGGTGTAAGCCTTGCGGCCTTCGACGAAATTACCGGTCTGGTAGGAGTTGCCCTCGAAGTCATCCTTGTAGACGACGAAGGGCGACAGATTGACCCCGGCCACGACGTCGTTCCAGGTGCCGGACAGCACCAGGGTGTAACCATAGGCGTTCTTGTTGACCTGATAACTGCGGCCATAACCGAACGCGTAGGAGGAATCACCACGCCCGGCGTAGTAGCGGGTCGAGCCATCGTAGGCGGTGTACTTCAGGTCGCTGCCGCGCAGGTGCTCGGAGGCCAGTTCGGCCACGCCGGTCAGCGCATCGAACCCCAGCGACGGGCCGAAGTTGTAGATGCTGCCCAGCGAGGCGTTGTAGGCCTCGACACGCTCGTAGTTGTGGATCTGCTCGCCAAGCTGCAGAGCGTTGCCACCGATATTCACCTGCTGGCCTTGCACCACTTGCGGCGCCTGACGCAGCAGATCGCCGAGCAGGTCGTTGGTGGCGGCGACACCGATCGGCAGGTTCGGCCGATAGGACAGCTCACCGAACAGCGAGGCATTGCCCAGGGTGGTATTGAAGCTGAAGCCGTACATGCGGATATCTTCGACGTACTCGCGGCGGGCGTTGATGCTGTTGGCGACGTCGATGGTGGCAATCCCGCCCACGGCACTGGAGAGTGCATTGCGGTAGGCATTGGCCAGGCCACCGGTAGGATCGGCCGCGATGGCGCCTTGCAGCTGGGGCACCGTCAGCCCGACCGCGCTGGCTACCGACTGCTGGATGGCCGGCGTTGCAGCCGCCTGAATGGCCGCGAGATTCAGCCCGGGATAGCTGCCCAGATCGGCCGCAGCGGTCGGCTCCTTGGCGTGGTAATTGACGAAGTAGAAACCGAACTCGGTCGAGTTCAACTGCTCGGCGATATAGCGAAAGGCCACGCCGAACTGACCATCGTTCCTGGCATTGATGTCCTTGCCGATGGACGCCACCTTGATGTAACCGTTGCCGTCGATGTTGCGACCACCCTGCAGACCACCCGTGGCGCCCAGGCCACCATACAACCCGGCCAGCGGAAGCAGCGCCGGCAGGCGGGAATAGGCGGTATTGCCGCCCTCGGCGAACAGGTCGGTCTCGGAGAAGTAGCTGCCCACCGGGTCGATGGCGGTTTCCTTCCAGTTGAACTGGTGGAAGGTCTCCATCGACAGGTTGTCGGTCAGGCCGATATTGAAACTGACCGCCTCGACGGGGATCAGCACTTCCTTGATCTCCGAACCTGGTAGACGGAAGCGCGCGCCGTCCACCGGGTTGCTGGTGTTCACGCCACCGCGATAGAACACGCCCTCGCCCCAGTTGAACACCTGCCGGCCCAGACGCGCACTGACCGGACGCTCGGCGACATCCCAGTTGCCATACACGTAGGCATCGAGGATCTGCGCATCGCGTCCGGCCTTGTGCCGAGTATCGCGAGTGAAGCTGTCATCGTTGGGGAAGTTCTGGCTCGGCTGAGTGGGCCTGTTACCGCTGTTGAAGTCGTTGCGCTTGTCCATGATCCGGGTGTCATAGAACGCCGTGCCACGCACGAAGAGGCCGTAGTTCTGGTAATTCATTTCCAGGTCGGAGGTGATCTTGAACACCTCGGAAACCAGCCCGGTATCGAAATTGCGATTGCCGTCGTTGACGTTGACGTCGTCGTTGCTTCTGCTCTGCCCCTGCACACGCCACAGCTGCCCGTAGGACAGCGTGGTGTCGAGCGAGCCGCTGATTTCGTTGTCGGCGAAGCTGAACTCCGCCGACTGTACGGGCACCGTGACCAGCAGCGGTAACACGCTGGCCAGGGCATAACCCGCCTTCGCCGGCACCAGGCGCAAGGCCGGCTCAAAGGACTTGATACGCATTGAATCTCTACTCCGCTGACAGACAGTCGTTGTTCTATCCGGCCCGTTTTCGGTGGGCCTGGCGGACACCTTGCTGGGGCGTCCTGTCATTGCGCTGAACTGGCTGACGTCACTGCCCCATGCAGTGCAACCTTGGTGCCAATTCAAACGATCGTATTAGCCGAAAGTGCTTTTCCAGAGCAGCTCCGTAGCGTCTTTTTATGACTGGTCGTCCACTGACCAATAGCCCTCGATTAGCGCCTTTTCGAACGCCCTCCTCCCCAGAAAGCGCTGCGAAGCGCACACAGCTCCACGCATTCGTCAATCGACGGCGCCGGATATTAAGTGTGTCGACTTATAAGAAGGTAACTTTCGATACCGACAGGTAACGAAAAAACGTTACTGCGGGAACGAACGGTAACATTCGGCCCGATGATGCGCGTTAAATCAAGTCAAACCGCTCTAGAACGAACTTTTCAGACCTTCGGAGGGTTCTGCTGGCTGCTGAACTGCCCCCAGGCAGGATGGAGGGCCGGCACGCTGATGAATGCCGGCACAGTGGCGAGGGGTACGAGAGCGGTCAGGCCACCATCGCATCGCCCGCAAGCGGGCTCCTACACACGGAGCCCGTAGGAGCCCGCTTGCGGGCGAATCGCGGGGACAACGCAGATACCGCAGCAAGGCCACTCTCTTCGCGCCGAGGGCGACGCTCCCACACCACCGTGACCAACCCGCCCCTGTAGGAGCCCGCTTGCGGGCGAATTGCGGAGACAACGCAGATATCGCATCAAGGCCGCTATCGCATCGCGCCGAGGGCGACGCTCCTACACCACCGTGACCAGCCCTCCCCTGTGGGAGCCCGCTTACGGGCGAGTCGCGGGGACAACGCAGATACCGCATCAAGGCCACCCTCTTCGCGCCGAGGGCGGCGCTCCTACACCACCGTGACCAACCCTCCCCCTGTAGGAGCCCGCTTGCGGGCGAATTGCGTGGACAACGCAGATTCGCATCAAGGCCGCTATCGCATCGCGCCGGGGGCGACGCTCCTACGGGGATACTCCTCAGGCCAGGCTCTTGCTCACCACCTCGTAAACATCCGCCGACAGCTCACCGGAGGCGAGAATGCGCTCCAGCTCCGCTTTCATCAGCGCCTGGCGCTCGCTGCCATACTTGCGCCAGCGGGTCAGCGGTGCCAGCAGGCGCGACGCGATCTGCGGGTTGAGGGCGTTGAGCACGATCACCTGATCGGCGAGGAAGCGATAACCGCTGCCATCGGCGGCATGGAAGTTGACCAGGTTCTGGCCGGCGAATGCGCCGATCAGCGCACGTACCTTGTTGGGGTTCTTCAGGGTGAACGCCGGGTGTTCCATCAACGCCTGCACGCGCGCCAAGCCACCCGGCAAGGTGCTGGCCGCCTGGACGCTGAACCACTGATCCATGACCAGGGCGTTATCCTTGAAGTGCTCGGCGAAGGCCGCCAGGGCCTTGCTGCGCTCAGCCTCGAACGGTGAGTTGACCAGCACGGCCAGGGCGGTGAGGCGCTCGGTCATGTTGTCGCACGCCTCGTACTGCTCCAGCGTCGCCGCCAGCACCTCGGGCTTGCCGGTCAGCATCAGGTACGACAGCGCGATGTTCTGCAGGGCGCGACGAGCGAAATGCTCGGCCTCGGCCACGTAAGGCGTCGTGCGCGATACCTCGCGGTTGGCTTGATAACGCTGCCACAGCGGCTCGAACAAGGCTTCGGCCAGTTGCTGGCGAGCGAATTCACGCGCGCCGTGGATGGCGTCGACATCGGCCACGTCGCTGATCTCGGTGAGGTAGGCCTCGCCTGGCAGCGAGAGCATCTCGGCGACCATGGCCTGATCCAGCGAGCCATCCTGCAACAGGGTGCGCAGTGCGCTGACCAGCCGCTGATCGAGCTCCAGCGTCTCGCCGCGCTGGTGCTGGCCGATCAGCTCCTGCAGGACCTGCACGCTGAGCTGCTGACCCGCCTCCCAGCGATTGAAACCATCGCTGTCGTGCTGCATCAGGAACATCAGTTGATCGCGGTCGTACGGGAAACTCAGCTTGACCGGTGCACTGAAGCCACGCAGCAGCGAAGGCAAGGGTTTTTCGGCGATATCGACGAAAGTGAACGATTGCTGCGCTTCGGTCACCGACAGCACGCGGCTACCAGCAGCGGCAGCGGCCTCGCCCTGCAGGCGCAGTGGCAGGTCGTCGCCCTGGGCATCGAGCAGCCCCAACTCGACCGGAATCACGAAGGGCAACTTGTCGCTCTCGCGCTGCCCTGGGGTGGCCGGGCAGCTCTGGGTGAAGGTCAGGGTATAGGTTTTCGCGGCAGCGTCGTAACGCTCGGCGGCGGCCAGGCGCGGGGTGCCCGATTGGGTGTACCAGCGCTTGAACTGGGTCAGGTCGATGCCGCTGGCATCTTCCATGGCCTTGACGAAGTCGTCGCAGGTCACGGCCTGGCCATCGTGGCGCTCGAAGTACAGATCCGATCCCTTGCGGAAGGCTTCTTCGCCCAGCAGGGTGTGGATCATGCGCAGGACTTCGGAACCCTTCTCGTAGATGGTCAGGGTGTAGAAGTTGGAGATCTCCATGTACGCATCCGGGCGCACCGGGTGGGCCATGGGGCCTGCATCCTCGGCGAACTGGTGGGTACGCAGGTAGGCCACGTCCTGGATGCGCTTGACTGTCGCCGAGTTCATGTCGGCGGAGAACGCTGCGTCACGGAACACCGTG
Organism: Pseudomonas sp. MEJ086; assembly: GCF_030209025.1. Taxonomy (NCBI): domain Bacteria; kingdom Pseudomonadati; phylum Pseudomonadota; class Gammaproteobacteria; order Pseudomonadales; family Pseudomonadaceae; genus Pseudomonas; species Pseudomonas sp. MEJ086. Next base: position 103,353 of record NZ_JARVSV010000002.1, on the reverse strand, counting down.
AAGCCTTCCTTGAGCGACAGCTGGAACCAGTCACGGCAGGTTACCCGGTTGCCCGACCAGTTATGGAAATACTCGTGGGCGACGATCGCCTCGACCCGCTGGTGCGCGGCATCGGTGGCCGTCTCGGCGCGCGCCAGCACGGCGCTGGAGTTGAAGATGTTGAGGCCCTTGTTCTCCATGGCGCCCATGTTGAAGTCGTTGACCGCGACGATCATGAAGATGTCCAGGTCGTACTCGCGACCGTAGACCTCTTCGTCCCACTTCATGGACTTCTTCAGGCTGTCCATGGCGTGCTGCACCTTGTCGATGTTTTCCGGCTCGACGTAGATGCGCAGCGTCACTTCGCGGCTGCTCATGGTGGTGAACTTGTCTTCCACGCACCAGAGATCACCGGCGACCAGAGCGAACAGATAGGCCGGCTTCTTGAACGGGTCTTCCCAGGTCGCCCAGTGCCGACCGTCGTCTTCCTGGCCGCTGGCCACCGGGTTGCCGTTGGACAGCAGGATCGGATACTTCTGCTTGTCGCCGCTCACCGTGGTGGTGAAGCTGCTCATCACGTCCGGGCGGTCGAGGTAGTAGGTAATCTTGCGGAAGCCTTCGGCCTCGCACTGGGTGCAGAACATGCCGCTGGACTTGTACAGCCCTTCCAGCGCGGTGTTGCTTTCCGGGTGGATACGCACGCTGCTGTCGACGACGAAGCTGGCCTGGGTCGGCTGCAGGGTCAGGTGACTGTCGGTGAGCGTGTAGTCGGTGGCGCTCAGCGCGCGATCATCGAGCTTGAGTTCAAGCAGCTCCAGCTGCTGACCATCGAGGGTCAGCACGGGCAGATCGGCCGACAGCGCCGGGTTGCGACGCATCACCAACTGGGCGTGGACCAGGGTGTGATCCTCGAACAGCTCGAAGGTCAGGTGAGTTTCGTCGATCAGGTAATCCGGCGCCTGATAGTCCTTCAGGTAGATGGTCTTCGATTGCTCGGTGCGCATGGGAACCTCTTCGATGCCACGCCCATTGGCGTGACAGACAGGTGAATGGCGTCAGCAGCGCCTGCCGGTCAGGCGGCGCAGCTGGCTGCGATCTGGTAAGCGGTGTACTTGCGGATATTGATCACGCCGGTATCGAACATCAGGTACTGGCCCTTGATGCCGAGCAGTGTGCCTTCGGCGACGGGATTCTTGTCCAGGTTGAAGCTGGTGATCTTGGCCGGATAGCCCTCGATCGGGTAACGGATATCGACCACCGACTGCTCGTTCAACGGCAGCACGGCCTGCAGGCCGAAACGCTGCTGCAGCGCATCGATGCCTTCGGCGCAGGCATGGAAGATCTGTTCGCGCACGGCGAGCAGGTCGACCGGCGTCGCATCGCCCTTGAGCAACGCGCGCCAATTGGTCTTGTCGGCCACCTGGCTGCGCAGCAGGTCTTCCACGAAACCGGACTGCTGGCGAGTGGCGACGCGCATGATCGGCAGCGCCTGGGTGGCCCCCTGATCGATCCAGCGCGTGGGGATCTGCGTGGCGCGGGTGATGCCCACCTTGATGCCCGACGAGTTGGCCAGGTAGACCACATGATCGGTCATGCAGAACTGCTCGCCCCACCCCGGATCCCGGCAGGTACCGGCGTCGTAGTGGCAGCGTTCCGGGCTCATGATGCACAGGTCGCACTGGGCGAGTTTCTGCATGCAGGGGTAGCAATAACCCTGACTGAAGCTGGTCTTGGTTCTGCGCCCGCAATGGCTGCAATGAATCGCGCCGAGAAACTCCAGGCGCACGGTCTTGCCGATCATCGGATTGACGGCGATCCGCTCGTCACCCAGGCGAAAGGCGTACTGCACTGGCGCATCGAGCTGGGTGGCCATCTTGCTCAGGGCGCCACGGGCTACTTCAACCATCAGTGCAGGGTTTCCGAGGACTTGTAGAGCAGGTTCGGGATCGGCTCGGACTTCGAGGAACACTCGGAGGTGCCCATGTAGCCAGTGCGCTGATCCTCGGGCAGGTTCTCGATCTCCCAGGCGATCATCGCCTGCAGGCTCAGTTCCTTCTGCTCCTGAGTCAGCTTGCGGCCGTCCGGCCACTTGCCGATCTCCACGGCCAGCTTGAGGCTTTCATACACGTCCGGGGTGATGTTGCGGATCAATTCGACGAAGGAGGACATGGCTGGCTCCAGGCTCAAAAAGTCACATATTACCGGGCCACATGCTTCGGCGCACGGGCATTGATCGAAACAGCGCATATCGCGCGGCGGATGCGATTGCCAGTAGTGAAGTCAAATGACAAAATGATAATAGTTTTCACTATCAAGTGACCTTCCCAGCATGCTTCCTGCCAACTCCAGCAATCGGACGGCGATGCTTCACAATCTGTTCGGCGAGCACCATGGCTGGTTGTTCGAGCGCCTGCGCGCTCGTCTTGGCTGCCGCCACGACGCTGCGGACATGGCCGCCGAAACCTTCGCTCAGGTTGTCGCCATGCGCGATCAGCGAAAGATCCACGAACCACGTGCACTGCTGACAACCATTGCCAAACGCCTGGTATTCGCCAGTTGGCGGCGCCGCGACCTCGAACGTGCCTACCTGGCGGCATTGACCGCCGAGCCGGAGCGCTTGGCCCCTTCTGCTGAGGATCACTACCTGCTGCTGGAAACGCTTGTCGAGATCGATCGGCTTCTCGACGGGCTTTCCAGCAAGGCTCGCGCCGCCTTTTTATACAGCCAGCTGGATGGGCTGACCTACGCACAGATTGCAGTGGAGCTTGGCGTGTCCGTCACGCGGGTGCATCAGTACATCGTTCAGGGGCTCAAGGCCTGCTACGGTGCCGAGACGTGAGCCCACTGATAGAGCAAGCCATCGAGTGGCATGCACGGCAGAGTTCGGGCAACTTCGGCGATGACGAGCACACACGTTTCCAGCAGTGGCTGAGTGCCAATCCTGCTCACACCGACGCCTGGAATGCCCTACAACAGCGACTCGGTAAAACGCTGCTACCACTGAAGGCTGCGCCAGCCAGACAAGCGCTGAACACGCCGAACCTGAGCCGCCGCAACCTGCTACGCGGCACGCTGGCAATCAGCACGATGGCTATCGGCGCCCACCTGCTCGGCAAACCTGGCATGCCGCTGAACAACTGGAACGCCGACCTTCGTACGCAAACCGCCGAGCGCCGGCGGATCGAATTGCCAAGTGCCTGGCTGACACTCAATGCACAGAGCGCCGTCGACCTCGACCTTTCCGGTGAGCGACACCTTGTTCGCCTGCATCAAGGCAGCCTGGTCATCGACACGCAAGGTAGAGAACTGAGCCCCATGACTCTAGCGAGTCGCTTTGGGGAGATCCAGCTGGCAGACGGGCGCTGCGTGCTGGAGCTGCACGATGATTTCGCTCGTGCCTGCCTGCTGCGTGGCAGCGCAAGCATTGCCGGGCGCCCCCTGCTGCCAGGGCAACAAGTGCACATGCTCGCCAATGGCGTGACAGGGATGCGACCTTTCGTGGGCGCCCCAGATGCCTGGGTCAACGGTTTCTTGCAAGCGCACGACTGGACGCTGGGCCAGTTGATCGACCAACTGCGCCCCTATCACCGAGGCATGCTGCAGCTTTCCCAAAATGCAGCACATCTACGTATCTCCGGCGTATTCAATCTGGATAACAGCGCCCAGGCGCTGGCTGCCTTGGCGGACATCCTGCCGGTACGCGTCCATAGCTACCTCGGCGTATGGACGCGTATCGAGCATGTCTAGGGTCTGTTGACGTGTCAGCACGGCCGCGCCAGGCCCTACGGGCTGCGCGGAAACGTCAACAGACTCTAGGTGCAGCGAATTAATTTTCACCCACGCCTGAAAAAAACTCCGACTCATCGCACATACCCGTAAAGAACTCTGGCGAAAGCGATCGCCAGGGGTATTTCCTGCGACTCGGAGCTCTGGATCACCATGCCTCATCAGTCTTGCTTGCCGTTCTTCATCACCGCTTTCGTGGTCGCCATGCATGGCAATGCCAGTGCATCGCAGCAGCGCCATGATTTCGCACTATCGGCGGCACCGCTGGCCGCTACGCTGATCGAAATCGGCCAACGCAGTGGCCAGCAGATACTGTTCATCCCTGCGGACGTCGATGGCCATCAGGCCGCTCCCGTACATGGCTCGTTCAGCGCCAGCGAAGCAGTACAGCAGGCCCTGCGTGGCAGCGGTCTTGAAGTACGTGCCACCAGTGGCGGAACGCTCAGCGTGCAGCCGGCCCCACAAAACGGATCGATGACCCTCGATGCCACCCGCGTCGACTCCACGATTGCCAGTGAACGCACGGGCGCCCCCTTTTCCGGCTATGTCGCCCAGCGAGGCAGCTCGGCCACCAAGACCGATGCATCGCTGCTCGAGACGCCACAGTCGATTTCGGTAGTAACCCGCGACGAAATGAACGACCGTAAGGGCGATAACCTTTCCGATGCACTGAAATACACCGCTGGCTTCAGCAGCCAGCCAAGTGGTTTCAGCCGTACCGCGGACGACTTCACCTTGCGCGGCTTCAACGTGGGCGCGGGCACCGGCGGTATTCTGCGCGACGGCATGAAACTGCAGGCCAACCCCTACGACGGCAGCATCGAAGCCTACGGCGTGGAGCGGGTAGAAGTGCTCAAAGGGGCCTCATCCGTGCTTTATGGGCAACTGTCGCCGGGTGGACTGATCAACACCATCAGCAAGCGCCCGACCAGCGAACCGCTGCATGAAGTGGGTATCGAAATCGGCAACTACGACCGTCGCCAGTACACCTTCGACCTAGGCGGCCCGCTGGACGATCAGGGCCAGTTCAGCTACCGCCTCACCGGTCTGTGGCGCGACAGCAATACACAGGTCGATCATATCGACGACGACCGCCGCTACATCGCGCCCGCCTTGACCTGGCGTCCGAACGAGGACAGCTCGCTCACCATTCTGGCCAGTCATCAGGAAACCTTTACCGGCTTCGCCCCGCCGACGGCCTACACCATGACCACCTACAGCGATACGCCGGGCTACAAGATAGGTCGCGACGACTTCGTTGGCGAACCCGGCTACGACCATTTCAACAACCGTATGGACACGCTCGGGTACCTGTTCGAGCACCATTTCAACGACCACCTGCAAGTGAACCACAGCCTGCGCTATTTCCAGGCCAACACCGACTGGGACTACCTGATTCCACAAGCCATCGTCGGCAGTCAGCTACTGCGCCGCTACAGCGAGCGTGACGAGCGCTCCACCGGCTGGACCACCGACAACAACCTGCAATACACGCTGGACAGTGGCCGCTGGCAACACAGCTTATTGGTGGGGGTCGACTACTACCACAAGACATACGACTCCCACCGCCATATCAGCGCCTCCCTGGCGCAACTGGCTCCGCCGCTGGATCTCGCCAACCCGATCCACACCGGCTACGGCGAAAACACCGCCGCCGAAAGCGGCTCCGATCTGCACAGCGCGCAGAAAGGCCTCTACCTGCAGGATCAGATCAGGTTCGACGACAAGTGGCTGCTCCTGCTGGGCGCCCGTCAGGACTGGGCGGAAAGCCGCACCACTACCTTCGCGACCGAGGCACGTGCTACCCGCAACGACAAGAAAGCCACCGGGCGTATTGGTTTGGTCTACATGGCGGACAACGGCGTGGCGCCTTACGCCAGTTACAGCCAGTCGTTTCAGCCGGCCAATGTCAGCAATCCAGCCGCTGGCAATGCCTTCGCGCCGCTGGAAGGCGAGCAGTATGAGGTCGGTGTGCGCTATCAACCTCCCGGCAGCCAGACGTTGATCAGTGCCGCGGTGTACCAACTGACTCAGGAAAATTCACTGAGCTTCGACGCCGCCAGCGCCACATTCGTGCAATACGGGAAAACCCGCTCCAAAGGCCTGGAACTGGAGGCCAAGACAGAGGCGAGCGACAACCTCAGCCTCACCGCCTCCTACGCCTATACCGACTCCCACGTGATCCAGGACAGCAGCGCCAGCAATGTCGGCAAACGCATCGAAGGCGTGCCTTACCACAGTGCCAGTCTGTGGGCGAGCTATCGCCTGAGCGCCCTCGGTCTGCCGCAGCTACGACTCGCAGCTGGCGCACGCTATACCGGCACCACACGCACCACACCAACGGTCTATGAAGGCAAGATCCCCGCTTACACGCTGTTCGATGCGCTGATCAGCTATGAAATCGACGACCACTGGGAAGTGGCCGCCAAGGCCCAGAACCTGGGCAACGAGAAGTACCTGTTCTGCAACACGACCTGTCGTTATGGCGATGAACGCAGCCTGATCGGCTCGCTAAGCTATCGCTGGTAAGCGCACATCAGCGGCGTCGCCGGGCCAGCAGACCGCCAATCAGCCCGGTGACGCACCCCGCGACCAGCCCACCGACATGGGCGGCATTGGCGATGGCGCCGAACTGCAGCAGCTCGAATACACCGGTCATGCAGATCAGCAGCCAGATCAGCATGCTCACCAGCACGCCCCGTGGCAGCTTGTAAGCCGCATTCGGGGCCAGCCACTGGAACAGCCAGCAGTGCCCGAGCAGACCATAAAGCACGCCTGACAACCCGCCGAACAGCGCCGGGCCGCCATACAGGTATTGCGCGACGTTGGCTGCCAGGCCGAACCACAGGGTCAGGAGCAGCAGCATGAGCGCGCCCTGGCGTGCCTCGATACGTCGGCCCAGCTCCCAGTACCACAAACTGTTCATGGCCAGGTGCAGCACGCCGAAATGCAGCAGCATCGGCGTGAACACACGCCACCACTGGCCGCTGTCGACGACCTGGGCGAAGGAAGCGAAGTAGATGTACTGACCTTCGATCTGGAAGTCGACGAAGCTCAGCCAGCGCACGACATCGTAATCTTCACCGCCCCAGGTCAGCAGCGCGACCAGCAAGGTCAGGGCCAGCACGACCAACGTCAGCGGGCTGCGCCGGGCCTGATCGAGAAAGCCAGGTAGCTTGCGCGCTGGCTGAACCTGCACGGGTTGCACACTGGGATCGCCCTGGGGCACTCGGGCGTATAGCTCGCGTACCTGACTGGCGATATGTTCATCGGGTACCCAGAGCACCTGCTCATTGGACTGCTCGGCGACCCGGTGGGCGACACCCAGGTTGCGCAACAGGGTGATGAAAGGTGTCAGGTCCTCATCGAGCGGTGCACGCAAGGCGATCACCGGGCTCATCGCGGCGCCTCCGGTTTCTCGACATCGACCCAGACGAACTTGCGCGGGTCCAGACGGGTTTCCTGATCAAGGCGGTAGGCCACCAGCTTGCCGTACATCACGGCGCTGTAATCCAGGCAGGCCAGGTTCGGGCGGATCGGTTCAGGGGTGCCGCTGCGCCAGTAATGGCCGACGAACAGCAAGGGTTGATCGGGCCCGTACTTGAGCAACTCGGTCTTCTGCAGCTCGCTGAGCGGCATCTGCGCGACCAGATCCGGCAAGGCATCGGGCTGGAACTGCACATCGCCGTATGTCTGCGGGTTGTCTTCCCAGAACTTGGTGCGGAAGAACGAGCGGGTGAAGCCGTCACCACTGGTCATGGTCAAGCCGTCGGGCAGGCGCATGTCGGTGCCGCGCAGCAGCCGATCGAGCACGGTGCAGGCATAGCTGCCAGGCACGGCAGAGGCCTGCAGAAAATGCTCATCGATACAGCCATCCGGAAACTGCCGGCGCAGCGGTGCGATCATGCCCTCGTCCCAGCAGGCGTGCACCACGCGAAAATGACCGGCATCGAGAAACAGCGGCAGCTCGTAGAACCAGGCCAGCACATCGCGCCACTCGTCAGGGTATGGCTCGAACTGCTTGAGGGTTTCGCCGATCAGCCGCCCGTGCCGCGGGGTACGCTCACGCACGTAGTCGCGGCCGCTGCCCGGCAGTGCCGGCGTCATCCAGCCGAGGGCGTTGAACTCGTGATTGCCCATGATGCACAGCGCCTCACCGGCCCGCACCATGTCGTGCACCAGGTGCACGGCCTCACGAATGCGCGGGCCTCGGTCGATCAGGTCGCCGAGAAACACCGCCATACGTTGCGGATGGCGCCAGACCCCGTTCTGACGACGATAACCCAGGCGTTCGAGCAGGTGCACCAGGGTATTGGCACAGCCATGGATATCACCGATCAGGTCGTAGCCGCGAGACGGGTCGAGCTGCATCAGTCGCCTCCGCCGCCGAGTCGGCTACCCCATCCCAGCTTGGTTCGGCAGATCTCGTAGTAGTTGTGATCCAGCGGGTGGATCAGGCACAGCTTCTGGGACTTCTTGCGTACCGTGATGGTGTCGCCCGGCGCGCAGGTGAAGTGGTTCTGGCCGTCGCAGGACACCTGCGGGTAGAGCTGCAGATCCTTGGAGACGACGATCTTCAGCTCACTGTTGCCATCCACCACGATCGGCCGGCTGGACAGCGTGTGCGGGTACATCGGCACGATGACGATGGCGTCCAGCTTGGGGTGCATGATCGGCCCACCAGCCGACAGGGCGTAGGCAGTGGAGCCGGTCGGCGTGGCGACGATCAGACCATCGGCCTTCTGGCTGCAGACGAACTGGCCGTCGATGTACAGCTCGAACTCGATCATCCGGTTGGACTTGCCCGGGTGCAGCACCACGTCGTTGAGCGCGTCGCCCTGGCCGATCGCCTCGGAATGACGGCGCACTTCGGTTTCGAGCAGAAAGCGGTTCTCGGTGAGGTAGTTGCCTTCCAGCACCTCGGCGACCTTGGACTCCAGTTCATCCGGGCGGATATCGGTGAGAAACCCCAGATTGCCGCGGTTGATGCCGAGCACCGGCACCTTGTGCCGGGCCAGGGCGCGGCCTGCGCCGAGCATGCTGCCGTCGCCACCGACCACGATCACCAGGTCGCAGAACTCGCCCAGGTGCTTGCGGGCGGATGTCTGCAGACCATGGCCAGGCAGAACCTCGGCGATGGTGTCCTCGAGAATCACGTGCAGCTGGCGCTCGAGCAAGAACTTCTTCAGGCGGCGAATGGTGTCGAGCACCTGGGTACTGCCCAGGCGACCGATGATGCCGATATTACGAAACTGCTCCATGGGGCTCCTGCGACGCTCTGGTTCTGATGGCCCGATTATGGGTGAAACACTGCCTCAGGGCACCTCAAAAAACCACCTGCGGCGCCATCGCCCTGTCAAGAACAGGCTCAAACTGCTCACTCACCGCTCCTAAGCTGCGCTTTTTCGCCTGTTTTTGCCTTGCGCTGACCGCCTCGTCCAATTTTTTCGAGATGCCCTGCAACAGCCTCCGCACCGATCGGGGAAAAGTCCCTATGCTGCACAGATGAATGCCTTCGACACCCTCGCCGATCTACCCCAGCGCCTGAATCAGCCAGCGGTGCGCGACCTGGCCTGGACGCTGCTTTCTGCGCCCCTGCTGGCCCACCCACACCCGACGCAGCGTCATCCGCTGACGGATGGCAAATGGGCTGCCGAGCCGGGCCTGCTGGCGGACTGGCTGCTGCGCCAGGATGAAGAGCCTGCTGCGCTGCAGACCTGGTTGTCGCGTAGCTCGGTACGCCGCCTGGGCCTCTATTACGAGCGCCTGTGGCAGTTCGCCCTGGAGGCCGCCCCAGGCATCGAGGTACTGGCCGCCAACCTGCCGATTCGCCAGCAAGGCCACACCCTGGGCGAGCTGGATCTGCTGCTGCGCGATGCCAGCGGCGTGCATCATCTGGAACTGGCCATCAAGCTGTATCTGGGCAAGGCGTCGCAACAAAGAGCGCAATGGATCGGCCCCGGCAGCCATGATCGTCTGGATATCAAGCTCGAGCATCTCGCCAGCCATCAACTGCCACTCTCGGCTCAGCCCGTGGCACGCCCTGCTCTGGATGCGCTGACCAGCGAGCCCATCGAGGCGGCCATGTGGATCGGCGGGTACCTGTTCTACCCCCATGGCCACCCCTGCCCTGCACCACCAGACGCTCACCCGCAGCACCTGCGCGGCAAGTGGCTGCACCGGCGCGACTGGCAGGCCTTCCAGGTGGAGGATGCAGCGGCCTGTTGGCAGCCACTGCCGCGCCACGCCTGGCTGGCCCCGGCCAGGCTGCCGGTGCAGGAAGGCTGGTCGTTCGCTCGCCTGCAAAACTGGCTTGGCGAGCTGCCCACGGATGCCGAAGCGCAGTTGCTGGTGGATCTGCGCCCCGGCGTCGACGGCCACCTGCACGAGCACCAGCGCCTGTTTCTGGTCGCCGATGATTGGCCACGGCTGGCTTAGCTGATCATGACGCCGGGATCAGGGCGGCGCGGCGCCCCTGCAACCCACCGGTATGCACGAAGATCAGCCGCGTGCCGGCCTCGATCTCGCCACCTTCGATGGCCTCACGCAGGCTCATCAGCGCCTTGGCGGTATACAGGGGTTCGAGGGGCAGGCCGCTCTGCGCCTCGCACTGCGCCATGAAATCCAGCAAGTCGGCATCCTGCCGCGCGAAACCGCCTCGGCAGGCAGCGAACAGCCGATAGCCCGCATCGGCCATCCCGGCTTGCCCCAGCAGGGCCTGGACCTGCGCCAGTACGCCATGATCGCGGGGCACTGCCAGTGCCCCCTGCACGACCCGCTGCGCGCCCTCTCCAATCACCAGCCCGGCCAGGGTGGTGCCAGTGCCCGCAGCCAGCCACCAGCCGTGATAATCGGGCCAACCCAGCGCTGGCAACTGCGCAGCAACCAGCGCGGGCAACTGCGCACAGCCCATGGCACCCGGCAAACCGCCGCCGCCCTCGGGCACCGCGCAAAAGCCGGGATAACGCGCATGCCAGTCCAGCCAGAAATCCGCACGGTGTCGATCACGGTAACCGCCGTAGCCCAACCAGTGCAGCTGCATGCCGAAGCGCTGCAGATCCACGACGGTTGGCGTGCTCTGTGGCTGCCCCCGCAGCAGGCCGACGGTGGCGAAGGAGAAACGCTGGCCAGCGGCGGCCAGTGCATGCAGATGATTGGAGTGCGCACCACCCAGGCTGATGATGCCGCGTGCGCCCTGCCTGGCAGCGGCGTGCAGATGTGGCCGGAGCTTGAACCACTTGTTGCCGCTGATCAGCGGGTCGATCAGATCCAGCCGCAATACCGCCAGCTCGACCCCTGCCAACCAGTCGAACGACAGGCGCTGCAGCGGCGCATGGGGGCGCCAGGCGCTGACGGCCGTTAGGGAAAGTGACTCCATGAACGCACACGAGAGGCCTGGTGAAAGGGCCTGCGATTGTATCCCAGATCGGCCTCAGCCCACTGTGCGCAGGCGGGTCGCCTTGTGCGCCATGCAGCAGTTGGAGTCGCCAACCACGAAACGCCCCGGCGTCTCGATGCGCTCCACGGCAACGTCGCAACGCTGGCCATCGGCATGCAGACCTTCGCAACGCGGGCGCTGATAGTGCTCCAGCCACTGGCGGTACAAGGCTTCGGAAACGAAGCATTTGCTCGCGGCATAGGCCAGCGGGCTGGCCAGATAACGTTCGACATCCTGCAACGGTACGGTGACGTGACCGGCGCCCGGGTGAAACACCACGAACACCACACCCTGCCCGGCCAGACGTTCCAGCACCTGATGGGCGCCACGCTGCGAGGCCTCGGCTTCACGGCGCCGGGCCTGCTCCTCCGCGCTGGCCTGGGTCGCGAGTATCCGCGCACGCAGCTCGTCGTCGAACTGTTCGCGGAGAATGTCACGCTCGGTACGTGCATGACGCTCGGCGCCACGCAGGCGGACCGCCATTTCGTCGCGCTCGCTCTGCTGAATGGCCAACTGTTCGGTGAGCTGCGACTTGAGACTGTGATTCAGCGTTTCCTGCTGCCGCACGGCCTGGCGCAGCGCCTGAATCTGCCCCTGCAGATCGGTAACCCGGGCCTCGGCCTGAGCTGCGACACGCGCCATCTCCGCCTGATGCTCCTGGCCGAGACTGGCGAGCCGCTCACGCTGCTGCTTGACCAGTTGCGCGGCCTTCTGCCGATAGTCATGGGACAGCCGCTCGGCCAGCTTTTCGGCCAGATCCCGGGATGGATCCACGGCGTACCATTGATCCTCGGAAGCCACCTGCAAGCGCTCGGGCGCTACGCTATTGGCTTCTTCTTCCTGAAGTACGATGCCCAGGCTGTTGAGCTTGACGGTGTCACGCAGCAAGGCCAGATCATTCTTGCCGGTGACCAGACTGGGATCCCACAGGTGCATCTGGTGCCAGGAAACCGGGCACTGGCTGCGGCAGGCCAGGCGAATGGGCCCGGCACCCAGGTCAGGGCCACGGCCAGCGCGCTCGGCCAGCTGCTGCAAGGGAATGTTCCAGCCGCTGTCGGGCGCGCCGCTTTCGTCGAAATCCAGATAGAAGAACACTGCGGAGCGAATCTGCAGGCGCGCATTGATCACCACGTAGGTGACGCGAACCTGCTGATCGGCGAACACCGGCATCTTCACCAGGCCATCGAGCAACGTCTCGAACTCGGTGTAGAACATCTGCTTACCGATGCTGCCGTCTTCAGCGAAGAACATCACGGCCTCGACCAGTTGCGGCTTGCTCATCGATGCTCTCCAGACGAATGAGGGTTCTCGGTTCCATGTCGGCTGCAACGCCAGAGCGGCAGCCAGACAAGTCTAGGCGAGAACACCGGAACCACTGTGTGAACCGGTTGGCAGTCATTCAGCTGCGGGACGAATGGCAACCCAGAACCGTGAAGTGTTCGGTAGAACCTGCCGAAAAGTGGCGTCTCAGAGCGCCGCGGCCAGACGCGAGCCCTGATCGATGGCGCGCTTGGCATCCAGCTCGGCCGCCACATCCGCACCGCCGACCAGGTGCACCGCCTGCCCGGCAGCCACGAGCTCATCCTGCAGTTCGCGCAACGGATCCTGACCGGCGCAGAGAATCACCGTATCCACCGGCAACAGCTGCGGTTCGCCATCGGCGATGCGGATGTGCAGCCCCTCATCGTCGATCTTCAGGTACTCGACGGCATTGAGCATCTGCACCCGCTTGTTCTTCAACCCGGCACGGTGGATCCAGCCGGTGGTCTTGCCGAGGCCGTCACCGACCTTGCTCTTCTTGCGCTGCAGCAGAAATACCTGACGCGCCGCGGGTTCGATCTCGGCCTGAACACCGGCGACGCCACCACGGGCATGCAGGGCCGGGTCGATGCCCCATTCCCTCCAGAATGCCTCACGATCCAGGCTGGTGGCGACGCCCGCGTGGGTGATGAACTCGCTGACGTCGAAGCCGATGCCGCCGGCGCCGATCACCGCGACCGTCTGGCCGACCGGCTGACGTTGCAGGATGGCGTCCAGATAGCTGATCACCTTGGCGTGCCCGATGCCGTCGATCGCCGGAGTACGCGGCACGATACCGGTGGCAAGGATGACCTCGTCGAAGCCGGCAGCCAGCAGGTCCCCCGCGCTGACCCGGGTATTGAGGCGCAGATCGACGCCTGTGGTTTCCAGCTTGCGTTTGAAGTAGCGCAGGGTTTCAAAGAACTCCTCCTTGCCGGGCACTCGCTTGGCGACGTTGAACTGGCCACCGATTTCCCCCGCCGCATCGAACAGGGTGACGCGATGGCCACGCTCGGCAGCCACCGTGGCGGCAGCCAGGCCGGCAGGGCCGGCACCGACCACGGCAATGGTTTTCACCGCTGCGCTCGGCAGGTAGTTCAGCTCGGTTTCGTGACAGGCGCGAGGGTTGACCAGGCAACTGGTCAGCTTGCCACCGAAGGTGTGGTCGAGGCACGCCTGGTTGCAGCCGATGCAGGTATTGATTTCGTCGCCCCGGCCAGCGGCCGCCTTGTTGACGAACTCCGGGTCGGCGAGAAACGGCCGGGCCATGGACACCATGTCCGCATCGCCCTCGGCCAGCACCCGCTCCGCCACTTCCGGGGTGTTGATGCGGTTGGTGGTGATCAGCGGAATGCTCACCTCGCCACGCAGCTTGGCAGTGACCTTGGTGAACGCCGCCCGCGGCACCTTGGTGGCGATGGTGGGAATGCGCGCTTCGTGCCAGCCGATGCCGGTGTTTATCAGGGTCGCCCCTGCCGCCTCGATGGCCTTGGCGAGCACGACCACTTCCTGCCAGTCGCTGCCGCCCTCCACCAGGTCGAGCATCGACAGTCGATAGATGATGATGAAGTCGCTGCCGACCGCTTCGCGCACCCGGCGCACGATCTCCACGGGCAGGCGCATGCGATTCTCGAAACGACCGCCCCAGCGGTCGGTACGCTGGTTGGTGTGGGAGGCGAGGAACTGATTGATGAAGTACCCCTCCGAGCCCATGATCTCGACACCGTCGTAACCGGCCTGGCGCGCCAGCAGCGCACAGCTGACGAAATCGGCGATCTGCTTCTCGATGCCCTCTTCATCCAGCTCGCGGGGCTTGAATGGGTTGATCGGCGCCTGAATGGCGCTCGGCGCAACCTGCTTGGGGCTGTAGGCGTAACGACCGGCGTGGAGAATCTGCATGCAGATCAGGCCGTCGGCGGCATGCACCGCTGCGGTGACGATACGATGCTTCTCGGCTTCTTCCGGGGTGCTCAGCTTGGCCGCGCCCGCGTAGACCCCGCCCTCCTCGTTCGGCGCGATGCCGCCGGTGACCATCAGCCCGACGCCACCGCGAGCCCGCTCGGCGAAATAGGCCGCCATGCGCTCGAAGCCGCCTGGCTTCTCCTCCAGCCCGGTGTGCATGGAGCCCATCAGGGTGCGATTCTTCAGGGTGACGAAACCCAGATCCAGCGGAGCGAGCAAATGCGGGTAAGCGGTCATGGTCATGGATCCATCGGCGGTGATCACGGGATGCCGCAGCCTTCGTGGGCAGCGGTCTGTATGGGACAGACGATAGTGAAGCCATGACCCCGCCTCAATGATCATGAATGACAACTTACTGATCCTGAATGACAGTGAGGCTGGCGAGGTATCGCCGGCCGGGATACCCTACCTGCCCGTCCATCAGTATCGACAGAGCCCATGAACCCCGCACGTATTCGCCTGGGCGATCTCTCCGTCGGCTTTCTCTACAGCCTGGCCGACGCCGTGCGCCACCTCGGGCATGAGCCACACCCCTTGCTGGAACACTATGGTTTCGATGCCCCGCGCCTGGCCGAGCCACAGGCCAGGCTGTCGATTCCGCGCTACATGCACCTGGGGCACAGCGCCATCGAACTGACCGGCGAGCCGGCGCTGGGCCTGCTGATGGGCCGTTTCGCCCGTCTGCAGCAATTGGGCCTCGCCGGTATCACCGCCGCCCAGGCACCCACGGTGCGTGAGGCGGCGCGCACGCTGACCCGCTTCGAACTGCTGTATGCCTCCAACTACCGTGGTCGCTCGAGCCTCCAGGAAGACAGCCAGGGCGCCTGGCTGCGCTTTCACTCGATAGGCCCTTACAACGCCTACAACCGTTTCGTGGTCGATTCGGTACTGGCTGGCTGGCTGCAGCAGTTGGGCACGCTCGTGGGAACCGAATTGCAGGCCGAGGCGCTGCATCTGGAATGCTCGCCGCCTGCCTACGCCGAACGCTACGAATGCGAAGTTCGCTGCCTGCCCACCTTCGATGCTGCCTTCAATGGCCTGCGCCTCGACCAGCCGACCCTGAACCTGCGCAACCCCCAGCACTGCCCCGGCACCTGGCAGGAACTGCTGCAACTCTGTGAGCAGCAACTGCAGCGCCTGACCCGCACCCACAGCCTGCGTGAGCGGGTCAGCCAACTGCTCGGCCCGCGTCTGCATGGCCGCGAACCGGACATGGACGACATCGCCCGGCAGTTGCAGCTGCCGAGCTGGACCCTGCGCCGGCGCCTGGCCGAGGAAGGCACGCGGTTCAGCAGCATCGTCAATGAAACCCGCCGGGATCTGGCCACCGCCTACGTACGCGATACCGAACTGACGTTCGGAGAGATCGCCTACCTGCTCGGATTCGCCTCGGCGGAAGCCTTTCAGCGCGCCTTCAAACGCTGGCTGCAGCAGACGCCCGGCGAGCTGCGTCGCACCCATCGGCTGGGCATGGCCAAACTGTCTGAATCTTTGAAATAATTATTTTCATTTGCGCCTGCGGGTTTTACGCTTCTCATCCGTCTTAATAGGTAACCGACCCACAAAGCGCGCGATAATCACGCCCGCCACGGATTTCCACCCTCGCAGGCCGCAAGGCAGGCGGGGTTTCGTTCGTTAATAAAGAGCCCGCTCGCCGAGCCGCCCGGCGTTCGAGGCCTCCCAACAAGACTGATATTCAATGTCCAAGAAGTCGCGCTCCAAAATCTGGTTCCTGGTCCACAGCTGGCTCGCTCTGCCCATCTGGTTCTTCGTGCTGATCGTCTGCGTCACCGGCACCCTGGCAGTGGTCAGTCAAGAGATCGTCTGGCTGGCCAACCCTGACGTGCGCGCCACCAAACCGTCGGACGACGCCGAGCTGCTGACCTTCGGAGAGGTACTGGCGGCCATCAACAAGGCCGAGCCGCAGACCATCGTGCAGACCATCAGCCGGCCGGACGAATCCCATTTCGCCCTCACCGCCCGGGTGGCCTACCCGGATGGCAGCACGCCGACGCTGTACGTCAACCCGTACACCGGGGACATCCAGGGGGTCAGCCCGCAGTTCGATTTCCGCCAGTTCACCCGCGCCCTGCACGGCTGGTGGCTGGTGCCGTTCACCAATGGGTTCAGTTGGGGCTGGTACCTGGTGTCGATGATGGGCATCCCCATGCTGCTGTCACTGATCACCGGCCTGGTGGTCTACAAGAAATTCTGGAAAGGCTTCTTCAAGCCACGCCTGCGTTTCAACCAGGGCGCGCGGATCTTCTGGGGCGACTTCCACCGCCTGAGTGGTATCTGGTCGATCTGGTTCATCGCCGTGGTGTCGATCACCGGCATCTGGTTCCTGATCCAGGCGATCCTGTTCGACAACCAGATTTCCATCTCGACCGAAGGTGTGCCTGCCATCGTGGCGCGCGAAGACGTGCCGATCGTCCGGCCCGGCGAGCCGATTCCGATGATCGGCGTGGACGAAGCCGCGCGCATCGCCATCAGCAAGGTGCCGAGCCTGGACGTCAGTTTCACGCGGCTGCCGAGCAATGCCTACGATCATATTTCCGTCAGCGGGCGCGGCTGGTATCCGCTGATGTTCCAGAGCGCATCGATCAACCCCTATACCGGTGAAGTGGCGCAACAGCGCCTGCTGGAAGATCGCTCCAAACTGGAGTTCGTCACCGAATCCATGCGTCCGCTGCACACCGGTGACTTCGGCGGCATCTGGGTCAAGATGATCTGGTTCTTCTTCGGCCTGGTGCTCAGCATGATGGTGCTCAGCGGCCTGCTGATCTGGACCAAACGTACCGCACAGGCCACCGCCAAGGTGATCAAGCGGCCGGCCCGCAGCCGCGCCGCCGATACCGCCAGCGACAACACGGAGGTCAAGGCATGAGCAAGGCCGTCGCCGCACGCCCCGCCTCACCATTGAGCCGCCTCTGGTACAAGTGGCGCTTCCACATCAACATTCTGCTGGTGATCATTCCGCTGGCCTTCATGCCCAAGTACTTCGCCGATGTCGCGCTGTTCACCGGCACCAGCGGCCTGGGCGAACGCATGATCGGTGACGTGGCGGTCGGCCCCTGGTCGATCCGCCTGGCCGAATTTCGTGCGGGCCCTCCGGAGCTCGATGGCCCGGCCGGTTACATGAAATCCTTCAATGGCGCGCTGTGTGCCGAATGCGCCAGCCAGGTCAAGGCCACCTACCTGCGCATCGGCAAGCCACGCAGCCTGCGTGCAGCCGGTGGCATCTTCTTCGGCACCGCCCACCGCATGGGTGCCACCGTGCCGCTGCCGGCTCGCACCAAGCCCGATGCCGAACTGTGGATCACCATGGAGGGCTGGGACGGTTCCGTACACCAGGCCGCCGTGCCCCTCGAGCAGGCATCCCCGTCCACCGTCGCCTGGCTGAAGAAACAACAAGGAGGCAAGTAATGATCAATTCCAAATCCCTGCGTCTGGCCGCAGGCATCGCCCTGCTGTCGCTCAGCGGTGCTGCCCTGGCGCACAATCCGATGTGCCAGTGCGAAGACATCGACGCCGAACACATCCGCTGCACCGGTGGTTTTTCCGACGGCAGCGGTGCAGCCGGCGTGACCCTCGACGTGATCGGCTATGACGAAAGCATTCTGGTGCCCGGCAAGCTGGCCGAAGACTCGACCATCACCTTCAAGCGCCCCGAAGGCGAGTTCTACGTGCTGTTCGATGCGGGCCCCGGCCATATCGTGGAAATCGACCACACGGAAATCGAGGCCCCATGACGGTTCAGGTCGTACGCCCCGCCGGTGCCGGTCACGAAACCCTCTACGTACTGCTGCTGTGCCTGGCCATCCTGCTGGCGGCCGGCTCGGTCGTGGCCTGGCATGGCGAGACGGAAAGCGAAACCAGCATCGAGAGCCATCAGATCGATGCGCGTCGTGACCTCACCGCCGCTGAACAGGGCATCTACGCTGACCTGCGCGTGGCCTCCGACGAGATCCGCATCCGCCGTGACGAAGAGCAGACGCTGCTCAGCCCCGCTGAGCTGGCAGACGAAGGCTTTCCGCCGTTCGCAGCCGATGCCAGCGCGACCAGCCGTGGCAGCCACCAGTGGCAATTGCTGCCCGCTGACCAGGCTGCCTATTTCGGTGCCAGCCAGGCACTGGACGTGGCCGGCTCGATGCTCATGCTGATCGACGCCGAGCATGAACAGGCCGACGTCTGGCTCAACCGCAACAGCGCCAGCGCGCCTTCCAGTCTGGACGCGCAAAGCCTGATCACTGCCGGCTGGCAGCAGATCGCCTCCCAGTACGACGCAGGTGTGACCCGGCAACATCGCCACTGATCACCTCCGATCCACCCGACAGAAGACCGCCCGCCAATGCCCATTTTCCGTCTGTTTCGCGCACGTCCCCTGCTGTCACGCCTGGCCATCGGCCTGTTCGCCCTGCTGTTCATCGGCGCCGCCAGTGCCGCCGACGCCAAGCGCCTGCGTATCGGCATTACCCTGCACCCCTATTACAGCTACGTGAGCAACATCGTCGGCGACAAGGCCGAGGTGGTGCCGCTGATTCCGGCCGGCTTCAACCCGCATGCCTACGAGCCGCGCTCGGAAGACATCAAGCGCATCGGCTCGCTGGACGTGGTAGTGCTCAACGGCGTCGGCCATGACGACTTCGCCGACCGCATGATCGCCGCCAGCGAGAAGCCGGATATCGAAGTCATCGAAGCCAACGCCAACGTACCGCTGCTGGCCGCGACCGGCATCGCCGCACGGGGCGCCGGCAAGGTGGTCAACCCGCACACCTTCCTGTCGATCAGCGCCTCCATCGCGCAGATCAACAATATCGCCCGGGAACTGGGCAAGCTCGATCCGGCCAACGCCAAGACCTACACGCAAAACGCCCGCGCCTACGGCAAACGCCTGCGCAAGCTGCGTGCCGACGCCCTCGCCCAACTGACCGAGGCGCCGAACGCCGATCTGCGCGTAGCCACCGTGCACGCGGCCTACGACTACCTGCTGCGTGAATTCGGCCTGGAAGTCACTGCGGTGGTAGAACCGGCCCACGGCATCGAGCCGAGCCCCAGCCAGTTGAAGAAGACCATCGACCAGTTGCGTGAACTGGACGTCAAAGTGATCTTCTCCGAGCTGGACTTCCCGTCCACCTACGTCGACACCATTCAGCGCGAGTCGGGCGTCAAGCTCTATCCGCTGTCGCACATTTCCTACGGCGAATACAGCGCCGAGAAGTACGAAAAGGAAATGACCAGCAACATGAACACCGTGGTACGTGCCATTCAGGAAGCCGGCAAATGAGCGTGGCGGAAAACCTGAGCGTGACGGCCATTGGCCCGACCATCGATTTTCAGCAGGTCAGCCTGGTGCTGGGCCGCACGCAGATCCTCGAGAATGTCAGTTTCCAGGTCAAACCGGGCAGCGTGCATGCCCTGGTTGGCCCCAACGGCGGTGGCAAGAGCTCGCTGATCAAGACCCTGCTCGGCCAGATGCCCCACCAGGGCACGCTCAGCCTGCAGTGGCCCGACGCCGTCGGCACCATCGGCTACGTGCCCCAGGCGCTGGAGTTCGACCGTGGCCTGCCGATGACCGTGGACGATTTCATGGCTGCCATGTGCCAGCGTCGCCCGGCCTTCCTCGGCCTGTCGAAGCACTACACCGGAGCCATCGATGACGCCCTGGCCCGCGTCGGCATGCTGGAAAAGCGCAAGCGGCGCATGGGCGCGCTGTCCGGTGGTGAACGTCAGCGCGTGCTGCTCGCCCAGGGGCTGATCCCCCCACCGCAGTTGCTGGTCCTCGACGAGCCGATGTCGGCACTGGACGAAGCCGGCATCCAGGTTTTCGAACGCCTGCTCGGTGACTGGCGTCGCGCCGGCATCAGCGTGCTGTGGATCGAGCACGATCTGGAAGCGGTCAAGCGCCTGGCCGACCGCGTCACCGGCCTCAGCCGCCGCGTGCTGTTCGATGCACCACCTGCCGAAGCCCTGACCCCGGAGCGCCTGCTCAGCCTGTTCTCCACCCATGCACGTGCCGCGGGGGCCTCGCAACCATGATCGACTACGAACAGTTCCGCCTGATGATTCAGGGCTGGGCGTCCTCCGGTTATCTGCCCGAAGCGCTGGCCTACGGCTTCGTCATCAATGCGCTGCTCGCCGGTTTGCTGATCGGCCCGGTACTGGGCGGCCTCGGCACCCTGGTGGTGGTCAAGCGTTTCGCCTTCTTTTCCGAAGCGGTCGGCCACGCGGCACTCACCGGCGTGGCCATCGGCATCCTGCTCGGCGAACCCTACACCGGCCCTTACGGTGCCCTGTTCGGCTACGCCCTGCTGTTCGGCATCCTGCTCAACTACCTGCGCAATCGCACCGGACTGGCCCCGGATACGCTGATCGGCGTGTTCCTTTCCGTCTCCCTGGCCATGGGCGCCAGCCTGCTGCTGATTCTCGCCGGGCGCATCAACGTGCACATTCTCGAGAACGTGCTGTTCGGTTCGGTGCTGACGGTAAACGGTACCGACCTGCTGGTCCTGCTGGTGGTCGGCGCGCTGGTGATGGGCCTGGCCCTGCCGCTGTACAACCGCATCATGCTCGCCAGCTTCAACCCGCAGCTGGCGGCCGTGCGCGGCGTGGCCGTGAAGAGCCTGGATTATCTGTTCGTGATCCTGGTGACGCTGATCACCGTGGCCGCGGTCAAGGTCATCGGCGCGATTCTGGTCGGTGCCCTGCTGGTGATTCCGGCCGCAGCGGCGCGTCTGCTCAGCCAGTCGCTGAAAGGCTTCTTCTGGCTGTCGGTGCTGATCGCCACCATCAGCACCCTGGTCGGCATTCTCATGCCCATCGTGCTGGATCTGCCGATCCCCTCCGGTGCCGCGATCATTCTGGTCGCCGGTTTCACCTTCGCCCTCGCCGCCATCGCGCGCGGCGTCGTACCAAGCCTGAAAGGGAACCTGGGATGACCCATAGACTTCACCAACTCGGCCTCGCCCTGCTCCTCAGCCTGCCCGGCCTCGCCCTGGCCAAGGACGTCAGCGTTCTGGTCTCGCAACCCGTCACCTTCGGCCTCGCCACCGATCTGCTGGAAGGCACCGCGGTGCGCATCGAACGCGCCGCACCGGCCAACCTGCCGGCCAGCCGCCAGGTGTCGTACTTCGCCGGCCGTGGCGCCACCAACCTGCAAAAGGTCGCGGCCGACGCCGATGCGGCCATCGCCCTGCGCTCGTTGTGGTCGGAAGACCCGCTCTACCCCATGGCCCGCCGCAGCAATATCCGCATCGTCGAAATCGATGCAGCACGGCCAGTGGACGGCGCCCTGCCGGGCATCGCCACCCAGGCCGAGAGCGCTGGCGAAAACGACCTGGCCAGCTACCCATGGCTGGCGATCAACAACATGGGCCGCATGGCCGACGTGATGGCCGCCGATCTGGTTCGCCTGGCACCGGATGCCAAGGGCAAGGTCGAGCAGAACCTGGCGACGCTCAAGCAGCGTCTGCTCAAACTCAATGCCCACAGCGAAGCCGAACTGGCCAAGGCCGACAACCTGTCGGTCTACAGCCTGAGCAGTCGTCTGGATTATCTGGTCAGCGGCCTCAACCTGGATCTGGTCAGCAGCGACAGCCGTGATGACCGTGACTGGGATGCAGAATCACTGAAAGCGCTGACCAGCGCCCTGAAGGAAGACGATGTGGCACTGGTACTGCACCATCGCAAGCCGTCGCAGCCGGTGGCGGACGCGGTCAAGGCCGCCGGCATTCCCCTGCTGGTGCTGGAGACCGAAAGCGATGATCCGCTGGCCGAGCTGGAAAGCAATGTCGGTAGCCTGGTGAAGGCCCTGACGCAGTAAGCATGGCGATGCTTACCGGCCGTTAACGAAAAGGCCCGATGCATAGGCATCGGGCCTTTTCTTTTGATTCTGGCTCGTGGGCTGAACGGATTGCCGTTCGAGTCTCCACGGCGCCCGGACCGGGCGGTTACAGCTCGGTCGCGTCTTCGGCAAACTCGGGTACGTCCTGTTCCAGGGCACGGGACTCGAGCAGCTCTTCCTGATAATCGTCCATCTCTCTTCTCCTTTCCTTTCTCTTTGGTCTCGCACCGAGTCTACGAAGTTTCGGTGACTATCCTGTGACACGGATCAAGCCATCGCAGTTCAGCATTCACGTTGCTGAGCGCTGGCCTGAGATACATTACTCCCTGGCTCGACACTGCGGGTGAGCCAGACGTTACCGCCGATTACCGAGCCTTTGCCGATGGTGATACGGCCAAGAATGGTGGCACCGGCATAGATCACCACATCGTCTTCGACGATCGGGTGGCGCGGCTGCCCCTTGTGCAGCAAGCCGCTCTCGTCGCTGGTGAAACGCTTGGCGCCGAGGGTCACGGCCTGATAGATGCGCACGTTGTCGCCGATGATCGCCGTTTCGCCGATCACCACGCCGGTGCCGTGATCGATGAAGAAGCTGTGGCCGATCTGTGCGCCAGGGTGGATGTCGATACCGGTGGCACCGTGGGCGGTCTCGGCACCGATGCGCGCCAGCAGCGGCAGGCCGGCGCGGTAAAGATGGTGAGCCAGACGGTGATAGATCACGGCCAGCACGCCGGGGTAGCAGAGCAGCACCTCGTCGACGCTGCGTGCCGCCGGATCGCCGTTGTAGGCCGCGACCACATCGCGATCGAGCAGGCGGCGCAGCGCCGGCAGTGCCGCAGCGAACTCGCGGACGATATGCACGGCCCGAGCCTCCACGCTGCCGACCTCGTCGCCACGCTGGCGGGCGTCGTAACGCAGCTCGAGGCGTACCTGGGCCAACAGGCTGTTCAAGGCGTGATCCAGGGTATGCCCGACGTAGTAGTCCTCGCTCTCTTCGCGCAGATCCGCCGGCCCCAGACGCATGGGGAACAGCACGCCACACAGCCCGGTGAGAATCGCTGCCACGGCCTGCCGCGAAGGCAGCTCACGGCCACCCTGCTCCGGGTCGCGGCCTGCCCGGTTGCGCCAGTCGGCGCGGGCCGAACGCAGGCCCTCGACGATCTGCTCCAGCTCCCAGTTGGTCGAGCGACTCTGCTTCTCTGTATCGGCCCCACCGGCAACGGCGGTGGCGAACGTGCTGTTCATGGAATTCCTCGGGTAAAAAGAGCGGCGCAAGAGGCTCACTCGGTTATTCGTTCAAGCGCTATAGCGGCGCCCGACAGCACCTCGAAGGTTCGAAGGCACAGCCCCGGCATGCGTGCCCCGACGATAGGGCGGCAGTGCCATGGGCTCCAAATATCCATTGATTCTTTCGATATGCGAAAAACACATATACAGACTCGCCGACACCAGCCATGGAAAAGTCAGGCCCGTGGCTATTGCGACAACGCGGGAGCATTGCTGTTTTGGGAAAAACGCGGCGCAGCGGGTTGCGAGCGAGCCTGACCGGCTGGCCGAGTCACCTCGGCCACTGGCGACGGGGCCGGCAGACATGGCTGCCAGCCCCACAGGCATTCACCGCATCAGGGCGGGAAAGCGAAGGGAAACACGCAGATCAACGACCCGCGCCGCCTACCTTCGAGGCGATACGCAGCACCTGATTGGCGGCGGTGATGTACAACCAGTGCTGATCGTCCGTACTGCAGAACGTCAGGTTGCCCGTGTCGCTGGAGGCCACGCGGATCATGCCAAGCCTTTCACCCTGAGGGGAAAACACCTGCAGCCCCTCCTTGCTGCTGCTCCAGACGTTGCCGTTCTCGTCCACCTTGATGCCATCGGGAATCCCCGGCGAGATTTCCGCGAAGACACGAGCACCGCTCAAGGCATTGTCCTTCACGTCGTAGACGACGATATGGTGAGCGAGGGATTCGTCGTTGAAGTCATGGGCCTGCTGGGAATCGGCGATATACAGACGATCGCCGTCGGGTGAGAACGCCAGGCCATTGGGTGCATGCACCTCAGGCGTGGCCATGCGCGTCAGGCTGTTGGTGAGCGGGTCATAACGGTAGACGTACTCGCCATCCTGCTCCTGAGTCCCGCCATAGCCTTCCTTCTCGTTGAACAGTCCGAAGGTGGGGTCACTGAACCAGATACCGCCATCGGCCGCGACCACCACATCGTTGGGGCTGTTCAGGCGCTTGCCCTGATACCTGTCGACCAGTACCCGCCAGCGGCCACCCGCCTCGCGGCGTACGATCGCGCGCTGGCCGTGGGATGCCGCGATGACCCGGCCGTCATGATCGAGTGCGTGGCCGTTCTGGAAGTCGGACTTGGCCAGCCATGTCTGTACGTCCTGCCCTTCTTTCCAGCTCATCACGCTGTTTCGTTTCACATCGCTCCAGATCAACCGACCATCGGCCAGGCAAACCGGCCCCTCCGCCCACACGGCATCGGTGGTGATCGACTCGACACGCGGATTCGCTGCAATCAGCTCATTGAAGCTCGGGCTGTCGGCGATGAGTTCGACACGTGGATCCTGCTCGGGGGCGGCCGTGCAGCCGATCAGTGGGCCGAGCAACAGAGCCAGGGTCGAGCAGCGTGTCAGTCTTGCCATGTCCTTCATGGTTTCTCCTTTGAATGTGCGGTAAAGGCGCGGATTGGGCGCAGGCGTCATGCATACGACTGCGGCGGGGGGCGAGTGTCACCCCTCTGCTCTGCCAAGTTTCTGGTCACGGAGCAGACATCTCGCCAGAGGTGTCGGAAGGGATCGCTCGAGGGTTGCGAGGGGGAATGGCGCCTGCCAGACGAGTGATGCCGCCACTGATCGCTCATGGCCAGCGCCCGCTGCCTGACAGCCCTTGTCCCGGTGCGGGAGCCCTGCGCGAGGGCGAGTCTAGGCAAGGCGCGGCGATATGTAACATACTTATTTCATTAACTTGCGATACGAAATAGATATCACCCATGATCGATCTGCGTCAGCTCCGCCAGTACGTCGCCGTCGCCGAAACCCTCAACTTCCGCCGTGCCGCCGAGCGTTTGAACATGGCGCAGCCGCCGTTGAGCACGGCGATCCGCCGCCTGGAAGAAGAGCTGGGGGTCACCCTGCTGGAGCGCGACAACCGGGTCTCGCGGCTGACTGCGGCGGGCGAGGTGTTTCTCCTCGAAGCGCGACGTACGCTGGAACAGGCCGATCGCGCCTGCGCAGCCGCGCGGCTGGCAGCTGCCGGGCTGAGTGGTTCGCTACGTCTGAGTTTCGTCGACAGCACCGTGAACGGCCTGTTGCCGCGGTTGCTGCGTGACTTCCAGGCACGCCACCCGCAGGTCGATCTGCATTTGCAGGAAGCCACACCGCCCGAGCAAATGGAGGCGCTCAGGCAGGATCGCACCGACATCGGCATCCTCGTGTTGCCGATCGCCGACGCCGGGGACATCCAACTGGAACCGCTGCTGAGCGATCGCATGGTGGCGGTCCTGCCCGCCGAGCACCGCCTGGCCAGGCGCAAACGCCTGGCCCTTGCGGAACTCGCCGACGAACCCTGGGTGCTGTTCGCTCACCATCACGGGCCGGGCATGCACGCGCGGATCCTGCTGGCCTGCGCCCAGGCCGGCTTCGTGCCCCGGGTGGTGCAACAGCCGCGGCAGATGCAGACCACTGCCGGGCTGGTCGCAGGCCAGGTGGGGGTCGCCCTGATGCCTCGGCTTTACGCCAACAGGCACCACGGTGGCCTGGTGCAGTGCGAGATCAGCGGCCCGGGCAGCCCGATCCCCTACGAACTGGCCATCGCCTATCGGCAACTGTCGCCCAGCGCTCGGGCTCTGCGTGATCTGGCCTTGCAGATCGTACGAAGCGATAGCGACGACTGATCGACACCAGCAGCAACGACTGTTCGCTGGGACTCATTTGCCTGACAAAGTGTTGCCTGACCAACATTCGCGACCATCCAAGACACGCTGAAGCCGCTATCGCGCGGGGTTCTGCACCCCGGCACAAAGTCTGCAAACACCCCTGGGACCCGCCATACGGCACTCAATCAGGGGAGTCAGACGACTATGCCATCTCGCATCATTCTCAATGCATTCGACATGACCTGCGTCAGTCACCAGGCCGCTGGCACATGGCGACATCCACAGAGCCAGGCATGGCGCTACAACGACCTGGACTACTGGGTCGACCTGGCCAAACTGCTCGAACGCGGGTACTTCGATTCACTGTTCATCGCCGATGTGGTGGGCGTCTACGACATCTACCGGGGCTCGGTGGAAACCTCGCTGATCGATGCCGATCAGGTGCCGGTCAACGACCCGTTCTTTCAGGTACCCGCCATGGCAGCCGCCACCAGGCATCTCGGTTTCGGCGTGACCTCGGCACTCACCTACGAGCTGCCCTACGCCCTGGCGCGCAAATTCTCGACCCTCGATCACCTGACCAAGGGCCGGGTGGCCTGGAACGTGGTGACCTCCTACCTGAACAGCGCGGCGGTCAACCTGGGCCTCAAGCAGCAGATCTCCCATGACGAGCGCTACGACATCGCCGATGAGTTCCTCGATGTCACCTACAAGCTCTGGGAGGGCTCCTGGGATGAGGGAGCGGTGCTGCGCGATCGCGAGCGAGGGATCTTCACCGACCCGAGCAAGGTGCATCCCATCGGCCACAAGGGCAAATACTTCGAGGTGCCGGGCATCCACCTCTCGGAACCTTCGCCACAGCGCACTCCGGTGATCTTCCAGGCCGGCGCCTCCAGCCGCGGCCGGGCCTTCGCCGCCAAGCATGCCGAAGGGGTCTTCATCAGCCCGGCCACGGTCGAGCAGGCTCGCGAGGTGGCCGACGACATCCGCGACCGCGCCGAACAGGCGGGCCGTTCGCGGGACGCCCTGAAGATCTTCGCCCTGCTCACGGTGATCACCGCAGAAAGCGATGCCGCCGCCGAAGCCAAGTACCAGGACTACCTGAGTTATGCCAATGGCGAGGGCATGCTGTCCTTCTATGGTGGCTGGACCGGGGTCGACTTCTCCGAATACGACCCGGATCAACCGCTGGAAGCCATCGACAACGACAGCATTCGCTCGGTGCTCGAATTGCTCGCCACCGCCGACCCGAACCGCAAATGGACACCGCGCGACATCGTCGAACACCGCAGCATCGGCGGCCTCGGCCCGGTGCTGATCGGCGGCCCTCAACGGGTAGCCGATGAGCTCGAACGCTGGGTCGATGTCGGTGGCATCGACGGCTTCAACCTCGCCTATGCCATCACGCCCGGCACCTTCGAAGACTTCATCGAGTTCATCGTCCCCGAACTGCAACGCCGCGGCCGGGTGCGCAGCGCCTACGGCGCCAGCACCCTGCGTGAAAACCTGCTCGACAGCGATTCGCCCCATGCCGCGGCGGACCATCCAGCGGCCCGCTATCGCGGCGCATTCAGCGAGGGTGCCAACACCACCGACCACACCAAGCCCTCTCCTTTCGCCACGCTGACCTGACCCAGAGGACTCCCACCATGACCAGCCTCCAGCCCGTCAAACCGCTGCCCCAGGAAACCGACTACGAACAACTCGCGCAGCGCTTCCGGCCGATCTTCGCGCGTATCGCCGAAGGTGCCGTGGAACGTGAGCGCAATCGCAGCCTGCCCCATGAACAGATCCGCTGGCTCAAGGCTGCCGGTTTCGGCGCCGTTCGCGTGGCACAGGAACATGGCGGTGGCGGTGCCTCGCTGCCACAGCTGTTCCAGTTGCTGATCGAGCTGGCGGCGGCCGACTCGAACATTCCCCAGGCGCTGCGCGGTCATTTCGCCTTCGTCGAGGACCGTCTCAATGCCCACGCCAGCTCGCCACAGGACACCTGGTTTCAACGCTTCGTGGCTGGCGACCTGGTGGGATGCGCCTGGACGGAAATCGGTGCCGTGAAGATCGGCGAAGTGCTCACACGGGTGTCCCGCCAGGGCGACAAATGGGTGGTCAATGGCACCAAGTACTACAGCACCGGCAGCATCTTTTCCGACTGGATCGACCTCTTCGCCCAGCGTGACGATAGCGGAGCGGATGTGATCGCAGCCATCCGCACTCAGCAGCCTGGGGTGACCCTGAGCGACGATTGGGATGGTTTCGGTCAGCGCACCACGGGCAGCGGCACGACGGTGTTCGACAACGCCGTGGTCGAGGAACAGAACATCATCGACTTCGCCACCCGTTTCAAGTACCAGACCGCCTTCTACCAGTTGGTACTCAATGCAGTGCTGGTCGGCTCGGGGCGCGCTGCGGTCAACGACTTCGCCAGGCAGGTCGGCCAGCGCACGCGCATCTACAGCCACGGCAACGGCCCCTCGGCCGATCAGGACCCGCAAATCCAGCAGGTGGTCGGCAAGGCTTCGGCCCAGGTGTACAGCGCCGAAGCCGCGACACTGCGGGCAGCGCATGCCGCGCAACGCGCTTACCTGGCACGGCTGAATGGAGACCTGCAGCAGGAGCGCGACGCCAATATCGACGCCGAACTGGAGTCGGCCCAGGCCCAGGTGGCGGTCGCGGAGCTGGTGCTCGACGCCACCAGCAAGCTGTTCAACGCCCTCGGCGCCTCGGCGACCAGCCTCACCCGGCAACTCGACCGCCACTGGCGCAACGCCCGCACCGCGGCCTCGCACAACCCGCTGATCTACAAGGAGCGGATCATCGGCGACTGGGAAATCAACGGCACCGAGCCCCCTTACGTCTGGCAGATCGGTGGCGGTGCCAAGCAGGCCTGAGCCTGCCCACCTCAGATGCCGTGGGCCATGCTCACCACCCGCAGTGCCAGGCCTTCATAGGGCGCCAGCTCGATGTGCAGCTCGCCCTCGGCGTTCAGGTCACCGACCAGGCGTTCGTGGATGATGTCCACCACGGGCCCTGGCTCGACATCGGTCAGGGTCACCACCTCGGTCAGTGGCTCGGCACCGAAATTCAGTGCCGTGACCTGGGTACCACGCCCGGCCGGCAACTCGTGGACCATGATCAGCAGGGCCGGATGACTGGTGAGTGGCACCGCGACCTGCTTGCTGGAAGCCACGCCGTAGGAGCGACGCGCTGCGAACATGCGCCGTGCCTGGGAAGCGAACGACTCGGGGTCCTTCAACTGCTCGCTCAGGCTGCCATAGAGGTTGCGCGCCTTGGGCAGGCCCTCGGCAGACAGCAGCGCCTGCGGGTCGAGATCGACCAAGTCGTAGCCGCCGCGGTTGATCCAGCGGGTGTCGCCGTCAGCGATCAGTTCGCTGACCTGATCCACTTCCAGCGGCAAGGCCCCCACCAGGTCCCAGCCCGACAGGGCGACCACGCCCGGCTGCATGGCGTTGTACATCAGCAACAACAGGTGCACCTGGCGAATCTTCGCCACATCCGCTTCGCTGATGGCGTTCAGGTCACTGATACCCAGGGCCGCGGTAATGATGCTGACCGTGGTGCAGGCCACGCCATTGGTGACGAACTTGAGGTTGTAGGGTGCGTTGGCGCCGGCCAGGTGCTCGTACATTTCAGCGCGGATCTGCTCGCGCAATATGTTGCCCGGCAGGCTCTGCCCGCGGAACACGTAGGTGTCGTTGGCATGCAGGGTCCAGAAATGCACCAGCTCCAGGGTCAGTTCGTCATGGTTCTGCAGGGCATGGATCAGTGAGGCGGGGTCGATGCCGAAGTCGTGCATCTGGTGCAGCATCAGCCGCAGGAACTCCACGTCACCGGTAAGCAGGGCATGCTGATAGGCCGGCCGGGTGATGAAGTCATAGGACAGATCGGCACCGCCCTGGGACATCGCGGCGATGTCGTCCAGCGTCAGGTTCAGCTCCTGAAAACTGAAGGCGCCGGCCTTGCGGATCATGCCGCCAAGCAACTGGTTACCGGTCTGCGACAGCGGATGGCTCTCCGACCACGCATTGCCCTGGCTGCGCCGCTCGACGCCGAGAAAGCCGTTGGCGTCCAGGCGCAACACCCGTGAACCGATCACGTCGATGGCATGCAGGGCTTCGCCAGTGACCAGTTGCTGGGCCGCGAAGGTGGGGTCCAGCCAGTTCAGCGACGGCTGACCTTCCTTGAAGTAATGCAGATACACCCAACGGCGCACCTTGCCATCTACCCCTTCCACTTCGGCGGTGGCGCTCCAGTCGGTCTCCTTGACGCCTGGTTCGAAGAAGATCACCCGCTGCAGTTGCCCGACGATGTAGTGCTTGTCGCGCAAGGCGTCGACCACCGTCGGCGGCAGGTTCACCGCGTCACGGCCGGCCGGGACATCGGGCAGCATCGCCCAGTCGGCCTCCTGGATCTCGACCATGTGGAAGAGGCCCGGATAGTCGCCATAGGCCATTTCCGCCAGACGGAAGTCAGCGCCCTTGCCGGTGTGCGAAGGGATGGAGTCATCGATGGTCACCGCATTGTGTGCGGCAGCCACGCGGCTGAGGTGAATGAGCTGCTCTTCGGTACCGTAGCGCGGATCGACCTGCAGGCTGATCCGGTCGAAATTGCCGTCCACGGTGGGCGTGTAGGTACGCCCGTGGAGGCCGCCGGAGCGGCGCATCGGCCCGGTATGGATGCCCTGCACGCCCAGTTCCGAGAGCGCGGCCCACAGGCGTTCGTCGCCCAGGGCCTGAAGAACGGAACCCTCGGGCGCGGTGATGATGGCGGCCGGGTAGACGGCGATCCACACCGAAGCCACCGCCGTGACGCTGCGCGGCCGCGCCAGAGCATAGGGATGCTGCCAGAGCCTGGGCTGGCCAGCGTATAGCCGGGCTCGCTGTTTCGCGGTGTGGAGCATGGACTGCTCGACCAGCCAATTCACCTGTTCTTCATCACGCATAGCCATCGCACATCCGGGTCGGGAAGAAGATCGCAGGCCGTTGCAGGCCGTGTGAAAACGTCGCGGGCGAAGGTCAGGCAAGGCAAAAACCGGCGAAAAGCGCAGTTCACGTGCTGCAAATGAGCATGTTGACTGGGCTGGCATTCCAGCTGGTTTTAACGCCGCATGACCGAGCGCAGTGGTTTTCAAACAGCCTGGTTGGCCTGCACTTCTGTTTCAGAGCCGGTGGGCTGGGCTTTGTTCAGTCTGAATGGCGAGATGGCTGGCGAGGTGGCCGGGCCGGCGAGGATTGCAGCAACCTCATTGCGCCGGCTGGGTTTGCAGATAAAGCAGCAGGCTGTCGATCTTGTCCTGATCGCCGATGCCCCAGAAGCGCATCTTGTTGCCGGGTACCACCGCCTCGGAGTCCTTGATGAAGGCACTCAGGGTCTCCGGGCTCCAGACCACGGCGGAGTCCTTCATGGCTGGCGAATAGCGGTAGTCGGTTGTGGAGCCCGCGGTTCGCCCAATGATGCCGTTGAGCTGCGGGCCGAACGCGGCTCGGGCTCCCTGCCCGACCTTGTGGCAATTGCCACAGTTGCGCTTGAACAGCGCCTCCCCCGTGGCCACGTCCGCCTCGGCGTGAGCCAGGCCCGCAGCCAACAGCGTCAGCAGTAGCAGCAACGGGCGGATCATTGGCTCACCTGCACGGGCAGCCAGGCACGAGGGGTATCAGGGAAAGCCAATAGTGGCGTTGTCGGCAAAAGGCTCATCGATGACCTGCATGGAAAGTAACGACGCAGCTGGCAGCGTCACGGGCGCTAGCAGAGCGGTACCACTCTACCCTGCGACATAACCGATTGCATTGATCTGCGCCTGGTTGTCGAGCGCTCCCACGACGCTCTCTAAAACCCTCCGCCATCCGTTCGTGAATACCTCTTGCGGCTGATCGGAGCCTGGGGACCGAGGATGGTGGCCTTGCCGTGCAAGCGCCACGCCCATGGAGTTCGCGCTGAGGGCGACTCGTGGCCTGACCCGGGGGCACCGCGTGGTGGCTATCAGCGGAACATCAGCGAAGCGTGCGCGCCGGTACCCGCTCGCGCACCAGAGCCTACCGCCAGGGCCACCGAGCCCGCAGGCAGCGCTGCATCGCCGCAGGCGAACACGCCGGGAACGCTGGTTTCCTGGATCTCCGACACCTGTATGTAGGAGCCGGTGTGCCCTGCCGTGAGCTGACAGCCAAGCTGGTCGACCAGCGGGCTGTCCAGATGCGTGCGGGTCAGGGTGAACAGACCATCCAGCGCGACCTCGCGGCCGTCCCCCAGGTGCACGTTCGCCCGCTCGCCGCTGATCGCCCGCACCGGCTCAGGCTCCACGACCACACCGCGATTGGCCAGCTGACCCCATTGCTCGGCACTGGGCACGAAAGCCCCGTTGGTGAACAGCGTGGTATGGCCCCAGTCCGGCAGCATCAGGGCATGGTGCATGGACAGCTCGGAAGCGGCCAGCACGCCGATACGCCCTTGATCCAGCTCGTAGCCGTGGCAATACGGGCAATGAAAGATGCTTCGCCCCCAGCGTTCGACAAGACCAGGGATGGTTGGCAGTTCATCACGCACGCCGCCCGCGAGAATCAGGCGACGAGCAGGCAAGCGTGCGCCGCTTCGCACCCCGACCACGAAGCCTTCGCCTTCGCGCTGCACGCTGGTGGCACTGTCAGTCAGCCAGTCGGCTGTCGGGTAATCCATGAACTCGGCACGACCATCGGCGGCGATCTCCGCCGGTGGCCGACCGTCCTGCCCGAGAAAACCGTGGGAATGTTCGGCAAAGCGATTGCGTCGCTTGCCAGCGTCGATCACCAATACGCGGCGACGCGCCCTTACCAGTTGCAGGCCGGCGGACAATCCCGCGTAACTACCTCCGACGATGATCACGTCATGGCTCATGAATTAACTCCCGTGTGTCGACCTCGGCTCGCCCGCGGCCATCACGAAACATCATGAGTTACATGAAGGATTCGGGTCAATACTCGTAACATGGTTCATTACGTAACGGGCCACCGCCCCGGCCAGGAGAATTCAATGAGGAACGACACCCGACTCTCGCGCATGCTGCACGTGTTGATCCATATGGATCGCCACCAGCAGCGCACCACGTCGGAAACCATCGCCAGGATGCTCGAGACCAATCCCGTGGTGGTACGTCGCACCATGGGTCTGCTGCGCGAAAAGGGTTACGTGACCTCGGACAAGGGCCACAACGGTGGCTGGGCACTGGCCAAGCCGCTGCAGCAGATCACCCTGCTGGACATCCACCAGGCGCTGGGAGCGCAGTCGATCTTCAGCATCGGCCTGGCCACCGACCACCCTCAATGCCTGGTCGAGCAGGCGGTCAACGATGCCCTCAGCCAAGCCTTCGACGAGGCCCAGGCGTTGCTGCTGCAGCGCCTGGGCGCGATCAGCGTGGCCGATCTCGCCAATGACTTCGAACACCGCTACCAGTCGTTGCCGGCATCCCGGAAAACGCTATGAGCACAGGGAGTTGATCACGGGATGGGTCAGTCGCCCGTTTGGCGGTCGCGATCACCTTCTGCCTCGCGAGGTTTCTCGCAGTAACGGCTCGAGCTGAAACGTCAACAGACCCTACAGATCGCGAAACAGGTCGTGGGCGTTGAGCAGTGCGTAGGCGATTTCCGGGCGCCGCTCCAGAGCCCGGCGGATGGCCGCAGGAATGGCCTGGCGGGTCTTGCGGCACAGACCCGGGAAGGTCGTTACCTCGATGGCGATACCGCGCATGCTGCGTACTTCGTTGAAGCCAGGGGCAACGTCAACGCGAATGCCCAGTTGCTCGAACATGCGCTGCTGCATGCGCTCGAGGTCTTCCAGGCTGGCGAGATTCTCCAGGCGCTCGAGCAGACGCTTTTCCTCAGCCCTGGTCAGCATCAGGATGCGCTGGTCACCACTGGTGGTTTCCAGCAGTCGTTCACGCTCGCAGTCGCAAGCGCCAGGCGGACAGGGATGGCGGATTGGCGTCGATAGGCTCATGGCCTGCATCATAGCCAGGCTGGCGGCTCATTGGCCATGGCCCCGAGCCGCCATCCCGAACCTGCCGGATCAGGCGCTCAGCCTGAAACGTCCGACCAGCGTATTCAACCCCTGAGCCAGTCGCGCCAGTTCGTTGCACGCCGCGGATGTCTGATCGGCGCCCGAAGCGCTCTGGATCGACAGGTCGCGGATGCTCACCAGGTTACGGTCGACTTCACGAGCCACATGGGCCTGCTGCTCCGAAGCGGTGGCGATCTGCAGGTTGCGCTCGTTGATCATGCCGATGGCATCGACGATCTGCCCCAGGGCGTTGCGCGCCTCATCGGCGACCTGCAGGGTGTTGGTCGCCTCCTGGCTGCTGTTGCGCATGGCCAGCACGGCCTTTTCGGTGCCTGCCTGGATCGCGGCGATCATCTGTTCGATTTCCTGGGTGGAGGCCGAGGTGCGATGAGCCAGGCCGCGGACCTCGTCCGCCACCACGGCGAAACCACGGCCATGGTCACCGGCTCGGGCGGCCTCGATGGCTGCGTTGAGCGCCAGCAGGTTGGTTTGCTCGGCGACGTTACGAATCACGTCGAGCACCTTGCTGATATCGCGCGCCTGGTTGGCAAGCCCCTGGACCTGATCGGACGCCTCCACCACGTTGCCCGACAGCTGCCGGATCGCCGCCACGGTGCGCGCCACATGCTGGTTGCCGGCATTCGCCGAGAGCGTCGAATCACGCGCCGCGTCGGAAGCACCACTGGCATTGCGCGACACCTCCTCTACCGCCGCACTCATCTGCGTCACGGCAGTGGCGGCCTGGTCGATCTCGGCGTTCTGGTTCTGCAGGCCACGGGTGCTCTCCTCGGTCACCGAGGCCATTTCCTCGGCGGCCGCAGCCAGTTGCGTGGAGGACTCACTGATCTGGCGAATGGCATCGTTGAGGTTCTTGCGCATGGTCGCCTGGGCGGCCAGCAGACGCCCTGCCTCGTCCTTGCCGCTGACCTGCACGGAGCGGGTCAGGTCACCGGAGGCGATGGTCTCGGCACTCAGCAGCGCTTCATTGATCGGTGCGGCGATGGAACGTGTCAGCAGGGTCGCCAGCAACACCGTCAGCAGCACGGCGATGGAGATGGTTACCAGCACCCCGGTGCGGCCATGGTCGTAGGTCTTGCTGGCGGTGATCCCGGCCTGCTTGGCACCCTGCATGTTATAGGCGGTCAGCTCGTCGAGCCGTTGCTGCAGCGCGGTGCCGTCATTGCGCACCTGGCCGTTGGCCAGGTCCAGGGCCTGGGGCACCTGCTTCTGATGCAGCAGGTCGATGATCTGCTGCTGACCGGTCAGATAGGTTTGCGTGCTGGTGCGCACATTGTCGAAAAGGCTTCGTTCGGCAGGGCTCGAGACCAGTTTTTCACCATACTGCTGCAGGGCCTGCTGCAGAGCGGTGCGATAGTTCTGCGCGGCACTTTCGTCGATCGACTTCTGCCCGGCGCTCTCGCCAACGGCAAGCAGCCGCAGGGTTTCCAGGCGAATGTTGAGCAGATCCTTCTGCATCTCGCCGGTGGCCTGAATGCTCACCATCCAGTTGGCTTCGATGTCCTGCTCGGCCTCGTACAGGTCACCCAGTTTGAACAGCGAGAACGCCCCCAGCACGACGACCAGCAAAGTAATGAGGGCGAAACAGAAAGCGGCACGGGGGGCGATATTGAAATCACGAAGGTTCATGGCGGCACCGAATGACTAGAGCGTATTAACCAACCACTCCCTGTCGGCCCAGCGGGACACGCCACCCATTTTTTGGAGGGGCGCAACTAGACAATAGCAAAGTGACAGTATTGCGCTCATGAACAATATCTATTGCCGACAGACGGAACGTTCGAGGGTGCGCAAGCCCCTCGAACGCCATGCCAGCGAAGGCACTGGCGCTTTATTCTGCAGTCTTTATCATCCGCGACCACGAGTATGGGGAACTCCAGGCCACCGCTGCGGTGTCGAACCCCCGAGTCCGATGTCCGGTGCGCTGCCACCTGGCCCCTCCATCCCATCAAAGGAACGATTGATGAGCATCCACAGCAATGCGGGACGCCTTCCCGACGAGCACAGCCTGGCCAATCTGCCGCGCCTGGTATCACGCTACTACAGCGAACGTCCGGACCCGAGCGCCCCCGCACAGCAGGTGGCGTTCGGCACCTCCGGCCACCGCGGCTCTTCCCTGAAGAACAGCTTCAACGAATGGCACATCCTCGCCGTGACCCAGGCGATCTGCGATTACCGTCGCGGCCAGGGCATCGACGGCCCGCTGTTCATCGGCATGGACACCCATGCGCTGTCCGAGCCGGCGTTCGTCTCGGCACTGGAAGTCCTGGCCGCCAACCGCATCGAAACCCGTATCGATGCCGGCTGCAGCGAAACCGCTGGCGAACCCGGTTACACGCCGACCCCGGCGATCTCCAAGGCGATCCTCGACTACAATCGCGGGCGCAGCAGCGGCCTGGCCGACGGTATCGTCATCACCCCGTCGCACAACCCGCCTGCCGACGGTGGCTTCAAGTACAACGCGACCAACGGGGGCCCGGCTGACACCGGCGTCACCAAGTGGATTCAAGAGCGTGCCAACGAACTGCTCGTGGCTGGCCTCAAGGGCGTACAGCGCATCGACTACGCCAGCGCCCTGAAAGCACCGACCACCCAGCGTTACGACTTCATCGAGCATTACGTCGGCGATCTCGAGCAGGTACTCGATCTGCAGGCGATTCGCGGCTCAGGCCTGAAGTTCGCGGTCGATCCGCTGGGCGGCGCAGGCGTGCACTACTGGACACGCATCGCGGAACGCTACGGCCTGCCGCTCGAGGTGCTATCGACGCGCATCGATCCGACCTTCCGCTTCATGCGCGTCGACTGGGACGGCAAGATCCGCATGGATTGCAGCTCGCCCCATGCCATGGCCGGCCTGATCGAGAACAAGGACCGCTTCGACGTGTCCTTCGCCTGCGACACCGACCACGACCGCCACGGCATCGTCGCCCGCTCGGTGGGTCTGCTCAACCCCAATCACTACTTGGCCGTGGCCATCGAATACCTGTTCACCCACCGTCCGCAGTGGGCTGCCCAGGCGGCCATCGGCAAGACCCTGGTGTCTTCCTCGATGATCGACCGGGTCGCCAAGGGCATCGGCCGCGAAGTGGTCGAGGTGCCGGTGGGCTTCAAGTGGTTCGTCGACGGGCTGATCGAAGGCCGCTTCGGCTTTGGTGGTGAAGAGTCCGCGGGGGCTTCGTTCCTGCGCAAGGACGGCAGCGCCTGGTCCACCGACAAGGACGGCATCATCCTCGGCCTGCTGGCGGCGGAGATCACCGCGGTAACGGGCAAGGACCCTGGCGAGCGCTATCAGGCGCTGACCGAGCGTTTCGGCGCCCCCGTCTACCAGCGCATCGACGCCCCCGCCGACCGCGAACAGAAGGCTCGCCTCGGCAAACTGTCCGCCTCTCAGGTGACCGCCAGCGAGCTGGCTGGCCAGCCGATCACCGCGATTCTCACCGAGGCACCGGGCAACGGCGCGGCCATCGGTGGGCTGAAGGTGGTCACCGACAACGGCTGGTTCGCCGCTCGCCCCTCCGGTACCGAAGACGTTTACAAGATCTACGCCGAAAGCTTCGAGGGCGATGCCCATCTGCAACGCATTCAGGAAGAAGCCAAGGCATTGGTAGACAGCGTGCTGGCCGGCTGACCGGCTGCGGCCGGCGCCCTATCCGGGGCGCTGGCTGCTTGTCGCAGCACTTCAAACGCCCCGTTGCAGAGGTGAAAAACCCCGCCTAGGCGGGGTTCGGGTGGTCACACTCTGCAGTTATGCAGTGGCGCGATAGCCGCCGTCGCGAGTACGACGAGCCCACATCATCTTGGCTGCAGTCGGGTTGATCGGCGCGCCGGTGAAGGTCGGCAGGGTACGGTCGATCCACTGAGCGCCCTGCCCCTTCCAGTTGATCTCGCCGCTGATCAGCTTGCTGTCGCGCATGATTTCATGCAGCAGCGCCTGCACGCGGGTTTCGCAGAATACGGTCTGGCGATCGATCGCCTTCACGAACACCACTTCATCGTCCTTGCGCAACGTCATCAGCAACATCCCATCGGGGCGCTTCTTGAAATCGACTACATGGTCCGGGAGATTTTCGATCAGCTGCTGGATGGCGTATTGCATGGCTCGTACCCTCTATGTGGTGTTTCTTTATGAGAGGGATATTGCAGAGTGCATGCCAGCTTCTGATAAAAACTAAGCTATTGATTTATAAAGATTATTTTTATTTAAAAAGTAATTGAACTATGCATCCTGCACGGTGACCATGTTTCTGTCGTGCAAGATGCAATATCGGGATCATTGGTCCATACGCTATAGATGAGCCATCTGCGCAAAAGTGCCCAAACGCCCGAAAGCGAGGTTTCACCCATGCCGCTACCGGCTCTGATCATCATCGATATGCAACGCGGCATGCTCGAGGCGGCCGCCGGGCAGCGCAACAATCCCGAAGCGCCGGCGCGCGTGGCAGAACTTCTGCTGGCCTGGCGAGAGGCGCAAGCGCCAATCGTGCACGTTCGCCACATATCCAGGTCGCCCGGCTCACCCTTCGCGCCTGGGCAATTTGGCGTCGAGTTTCAGCCTGCGTTGCATCCTTTACCTGGCGAGCACGTGGTCGAGAAGAACGTGCCGGATGCCTTTATCAATTCGGGATTGGAGCGCTGGCTGCGGGTGAGGGATATCAGGTCGCCGGTGATCGTCGGTGTCAGCACCAACAACTCCGTGGAAGCAAGCGCACGCACGGCGGGTAATCTGGGTTTCAGCACCTACGTGGTGGCCGATGGCTGCTTTACCTTTGCCAAGACCGACTATAACGGTGTGCTGCGCAGCGCCGATGACGTGCATGCCATGGCGCTGGCCAACCTGCACGGCGAATACGCGCAGGTGATCAGTTGCCGTGAAGCGCGAGAGCTGCTCATCGAGCCCTGACACCGAAACGCACCGTGCAATACCCCCCGACCGCAGAGCACCCACAAGGACCGATCATGCTCAAGACAACCCGTACGACCCTGCTATTCACTTCCCTGTTTGTCACCACCATCCTGCCTGCTCAGGAGCTGCCGCGCCCGTCACCGGAGCAAGCGACCCAGGCAATTCTGGAGATGATGCAACTTGTTGATGAGCTCGGCGGGCAGGCCAGCGTAAAGCTGGGTACCTGCATCCCCGCAGTCGAGGCCGAACACGAGGGGCAGATCGCCTGCACCGTAGCAGTGGTAATGGGCGCCGGCAGCAGTGAGACACAGGCGGATTTTTACCGCCAGGAACAGAAATGGGTCGCACAACCCAGCGTCTCCCAGGATGAACTGCCGTTCCCGGATCCTGCCCTTTGAAACCTACAGTCATTTCATTGATAGCGGAGTTGGCCATGTCGGCATCTGCAGCGGAACACGTTCAAGAGGGCCAGGTCTGGCATTACCAGACGCGAGCGGGGGAAGAGTCTTCGCAGCTTTATATCGTGCAGATCGATCGGCACGAGACGCTCGGGCCGATCTACCACATTGCCCTGGACGGCCTGAAACTCAGGAATCCAAATATTGAAGGTGGCCTGCAGACCGACCTGCCTCACCTTCCCATTGGCGAGGCCGCATTGCAGAGCAGCGTGACGCAGCTGATCAGCTCGGGCGCACCCATGCCTGATATTTCCGAGGGTTACGGGCACTGGAAAGCCGCGTTCGACGCAGGCGAAGGCGGCATTTTCACCATCCCGGTCGGGCAGGCCGTGGGCTACATAGAAGAAATCGTGAACCAGTAGCAGAGCCGCATGGCTTCAATGCAGAAGCCATGCGCCGTCACGTCAGAAACGCGGCTTGAGCGCTTTCCAGCTCGGGTCGTACTTCTGCATCTGGGTCACGTCGTTACGCGAACGAATGCCGCAGGTCAGGTACTGGTCATTGAGCTTGGCCAGTTGATCGTAATCCAGCTCGACGCCCAGGCCGGGTGTGCGGGTGACCTTCACGCAGCCATCGACGATCGGCAGCTTGCCGCCCTTGATCACTTCCTCATCAGGCTCCTGCCAGGGGTAATGGGTATCGCAGGCGTAGGACAGGTTCGGAACGGCGGCGGCCACGTGGGTCATGGCCATCAGGCTGATCCCCAGGTGCGAGTTGGAGTGCATGGACACGCCCAGACCGAAGGTGTCGCACATGCGCGCGAGGATCTGCGTATCACGCAGGCCGCCCCAATAGTGGTGATCGGCGAGCACGATCTGCACGCTGTTCAGCGCC
Source organism: Pseudomonas sp. MEJ086 (assembly GCF_030209025.1). NCBI lineage: Bacteria > Pseudomonadati > Pseudomonadota > Gammaproteobacteria > Pseudomonadales > Pseudomonadaceae > Pseudomonas > Pseudomonas sp. MEJ086. Next base: position 62,905 of record NZ_JARVSV010000002.1, on the reverse strand, counting down.
ACGCTGCGGCGGAACTCGTCGAAATCGGTGACCACCATGTTGGTCGCCAGGGGAATGCCGGTGCGCTTGTGCACCTCGGCCATGCCTTCCAGTCCGGGGCAAGGGTCTTCGTAATACTGCAGGTCATCGCCCATCAGCTCGGCCATGCGCAGTGAGGTTTCCACCGACCAGTTGCCGTTGGGGTCGATACGCAGCGGCGTGCCGGGGAACGCCTGACGCAGCGCCTTGATGCAGGCGACCTCGTGTTCCGGGCCGAGCAAGGTACCCGCCTTGAGCTTGATGCTCTTGAAGCCGTTCTCCTCGATCATGGTGCGGGCCTGGGCAACGATCTGCTCGGGGCTGATGCCCTCCCCCCAGCGGTCCGGCTTGTAGGGCGAACCCACATGCTCGGCGTACTTGAGGAACAGGTAGGCGCTGAACGGCACCTCGTCGCGCACCGCGCCACCCAGCAGATCGACCAGAGGCATGCCCAGAGAACGGGCCTGCAAATCGAGAAAGGCCACTTCGAAGGCCGAATAGGCGTTCGCTACCTGCTTGCTCGGGTGCGAGCCAGGGGCCAGCTCGGCGCCAGCAGTGCCTGGCTTCAAAGCGGCGACGGTTTTCACCACACGGGCACGCAAGCCGTTGAGGTCGAACGGATCGAGCCCGACCAGCGACTCCTGCATGGCCTGCAACACGCTGAGCACCGGCGCATCGCCATAGCTTTCACCGAGACCGATGTAGCCGTTGTCGCTTTCCACTTCGATGATCGAACGAAGGGCGTAGGGTTCATGGATACCGCTGGCGTTGAGCAGCGGTGCGTCACGGAACGCAATCGGCGTTACGCGTACGTGTTTGATCCTCATGATTGGAACTCCTTGAATCTTGCAGGATTACTGCGCCGGTCGGGCCGACGCAGACGTTGTCTCAGGCTGGCGACGCCGCCGGTTTGGGGCTCACACCGTTGCCGCTGCCTTTGGCGCTTTTGCTGGTCTTGGTCATGAACACCAGGATGCCGGCGATCAGCGAAACCACGGCCAGACCGATCAGGCCGCCTTCGATGGAGCCGGTGTGCTCTTCGAGGTAACCGAAGGTAGCCGGGGCCACGAAGCCGCCCAGGCTGCCCACCGAGTTGATCAGGGCGATCACCGCTGCGGCGATACGCGCATCCAGGTAGGCCTGGGGAATCGGCCAGAACAGTGAAGACGCCGCCTTGAAGCCAATGGCCGCGAAGCAGATGGCGATGAAGGAGAAGATCGGCCCGCCGGTGGTGGACATGAACAGTCCGAACGCGGCGATCACGAAAGCGGCCGAGGCCCATGCCTGCTGCCATTTGTAGCGCGCAGCCAGGCTGGCGAAGGCGTACATGGCGGCCACCGAGATGATCCACGGCACCGAGTTGAACAGGCCAACCTGCATATCATCCAGCCCGCCCATGGAGCGGATGATGCTCGGCAGCCAGAAGGTGCAGCCGTAAATGGTCAGCGAGATCGAGAAGTACAGGAAGCAGAACAGCATGATCTGCGGGTCGCGCAGCAGCTTGAACACCGAGTGTTTGACCGCGCCGGTCTCCCCTGCTGCCAGTTGGCGCTGGCGCTGCTCTTCATCGATGCAGTCGGTCAGCGCCTGGCTTTCCTCACGGGTCAGCCATTTGGCGTCCTTGGGCAGCGAATCCAGCCAGAACCACACGAAACCGCACAGCACGACCGAGAACATGCCCTCGATGAAGAACATCCACTGCCAGCCCTTCATGCCCAGACCATCGATCTGCAAGAGCAGGCCGGACAGCGGGCCGGAGATGATCGACGCGATGGCCGAGCCACTGAGGAAGATGGCCATGGCCTTGCCACGCTCACCGGCGGGCAGCCATTTGGTGAAGTAATACACCACGCCCGGGAAGAAGCCGGCCTCGGCGACGCCGAGCAGGAAGCGCAGGATGTAGAACCAGGTTTCGTTGGGCACGAAAGCCATCGCGGTGGCGACGATGCCCCAGGTGAACATGATGCGGGTCAGCCACACCTTGGCACCGTAGCGCTGCAGGAGCATGTTCGACGGCACTTCGAACAGCGCGTAGCCGATGAAGAACAGGCCGGCACCCAGGCCGTAGGCCGCGGCACCGATACCCAGATCGGTTTCCAGGTGGCTGCGGACGAAGCCGATGTTCACCCGGTCGATGTAGTTGACGATGAACATGACCACGAACAGCGGCAAGACGTGGCGTTTCACTTTCGAGACCGCGCGGGCGACAACCTGCGGGTCGGCTGAACTCTGGACGTTATTCAATTGGGCGACTCCCGATCATTGTTTTTGTGGGATACGCCGATCATGTACGCGGGCATTGATCCCGTCTAATCTAGATTGGTATTGGATTGATACCCGGATTAAATCAATGTTCGAGCTCGCTCAACTGCGCTGCTTCACCACCGTCGCCACCGAACTCAACTTTCGCCGTGCCGCCGAACGGCTGAACATGACCCAGCCACCGCTGAGCCGGCAGATCCAGTTGCTCGAGCACAGCCTCGGGGTCGAGCTGTTTACCCGCAGCACGCGCAGCGTCGCGCTCACCGCCGCTGGCCGGGCGTTTTTCATCGAAGCCCAGCATCTCCTCGAACGTGCCCATCAGGCAGCCGCCTCGGCACGGCGCTTCGCGGCAGGCGATATCGGTTCGGTGAGCATCAGTTTCGTCGGCAGCGCGGTGTACGAATTCCTGCCCAAGGTGATCGCCGAGGCGCGGCTCAATCAACCCCAGGTGAAGATCTCCCTGAGCGAGATGAATACCCACCAGCAGCACGAAGCCCTACGCACCCGCCGTATCGACCTGGGTATCGTGCGCCAGCCATTGCTGCAACCAGGTTACGAAAACGAGTGCCTAGTGCGTGAGCCGTTCGTGCTGGCCATCCCGAGTCAGCATCCATTGGCCAACACGGCCCGCGTCAGGGTCGAGGACCTCGATGGTGCCCCGTTTCTGATGTATTCCCATGCCGCCTATCCACCCTTCAACGAACTGCTCACCGGCATGTTCCGCTCGGCCGGAGTGGCTCCGGAATACGTGCAGTGGCTGGGGTCGTCGCTGACCATTCTGGCGCTGGTCAACGCCGGTATGGGCCTGGCCCTGGTGCCGCGCTGCGCCACCAACGTGGTGTTCAAGGACGTGACCTTTCGCGAGATCGACCTGGGCGACGGCATTCAGAGCGAGCTGCACCTGACCTGGCGCAGCAACAACGACAACCCGGCCTGCATGATGCTGCTGGAAGCCATTCGGGCGGCGGTGGCTGCCGAGATGAACGGAGGCTGAGCGCTTTCTTGAGCCTGCGGCTGCGCGAAACGCAGCCCGGGCCACGGACCCGGGCTGCGCTTGGTGGCCAGCTCTGGATGCTTACTTGGCGAACAGCAGACTCATGTCCTTGAACGCCTTGAACTCCAGCGCGTTGCCGCACGGGTCGAAGAGGAACATGGTGGCCTGCTCGCCGACCTGGCCCTTGAAGCGTACGTAGGGTTCGATCACGAACTGGGTTTCGCGGGCACGCAGACGGTCCGCCAGCGCTTCCCACTCCTCCCAGCCGAGGATGATGCCGAAGTGCGGGACCGGTACGTTGTGACCGTCCACGGCGTTGGTGTGCGCGGACTCCTGGGACGCGGTCTTGGGGTGCTCGTGGATCACCAACTGGTGGCCGTAGAAATCGAAGTCCACCCAATGATCCGAAGAGCGGCCTTCTGGCAGCCCGAACACGTCGCCGTAAAAGGTGCGTGCGGCGGGCAGGTCATAAACGGGAATAGCGAGGTGAAAAGGGGAAAGGCTCACGGTTGGTCATCCTCTGGCATGTTTTTCTGGTGACCATGTTGACGCTTGCCGCTGTGCCTGGAAAGCGGATATCTTTTGATTCGAGCTCAAATAATTTCGATCAATGGACCGATATGCTGCGCGAATTGAAAACCTTTTTGACTGTCGTTCGTTGCGGTACTTTCGCTGCAGCGGGCAAGCAGGTGGGCCTTACCCAATCGGCGGTCAGCGCGCAGATCAAGAACCTAGAGGACGCGGTCGGGCTGTCGCTCTTCGATCGCACCGGGCGCACCGCCACACTCAATCAGGCAGGCGCCCGTGCCGTGCCATTGGCGGAAAAGATCCTGGAACAGTTCAGCCTGATGGGCACCCCCGAGCGGATCGAGGATTATCGTGGCGAGCTGCGCATCGGCGCCATCAGCACCGTGCAGTCGTGCCGGATGCCGGCGATCCTGTTGAAATTGCGCGAAAAGGCCCCCGGCATCGAAGCCAAGCTGGTTCCCGGAGTCTCGCTGGATCTGCTCAACCAGGTAGACAGCGGCGAAATCGATCTGGCCATCATCATCCGCCCGCCGTTCCAATTGCCCAAGGAGCTTGAGCTGGAGCTGGTCGAAAGCGAACAGTTCGTGCTGATCGCCCCCCTGGGGACGACGATCAAGGACCCACTGAAGATGCTGACCGAGCATGCTTTCGTCCGCTACGACCGCAGTTCCTTCGGCGGCAGGCTGGTCACCCAGTTCATCCGCAAGCACAGGATCCAGCCCCGTCAGGTGCTGGAGCTGGATGAGCTGGACGCGATCGTGAAAATGGTCGAAAGCGGCCTGGGTATCTCACTCATTCCGCGAGCGGGCCTGTGGGTCGAGAACCCGGCGAAGGTGCAGATCGTTCCCCTCGAAGACAAGGCGTTCCACCGGGATCTGGTGCTGATTTCCCGCTATGGTTCCCGGCAATCCCCAGCCCAGAAACTGTTCCGGGCGTGTGTCTTGCGCCTGACCGACGGCAGCTAGCCCGACCTGCTCCGGCGTCGGCCGCCGCACAACGCAGCGGCATCGAGGCCTTCGACTCACGCCGCGACCTGTCGTCAGGCCGCCATCACACCCACTGATCGTTGCGCTTGCGACGAACCCGGAACATGGTCGGCAGGATCAGGCCAGCCAGCAGGCCGGCACCGGCGATGCTGCCGCCGTAGATCATGTAGCGCATCAGCACTTCCTTCTGCTCGCTGCCCAACTGAGCCTGGGCTTCACGCAGCTCCGAACGCGCCTGACTCAACTCGATATCCAGCGCGCTGCGGCTGGCCTCGAGCTCGTCGATCAGGGTCTTGCGCGAATCCAGGGTCTCCTGCATGCCTTGCACGCGGGTTTTCCAGGTGTCGTTGATGCCTTCGAGCTCGGTGCTCAACTCGGTCACCTTCTGCTCGAGCGCCGGCAGCCGCTCGGCCTGGCCGGGCACCTCTTGCAGGTCACGGTTGGCGATCCATACGGCATCGCCGTTCTCGCCGCGAACCTGGCTGTAATCGCCCTGGGTGCGCAGCAGTTGCACACGCATGCCGGAACTCAGGGTGCCGACAATGCGGTAGCCATCGGTCGGGCCACTGCGCACGTAGGTGTTCAGACTGTCGCTGACCCAGCGCACGTCATCGCTGGTCTGTTGTGAGTGGGCCGGTGCCGCGATCAGCAGCAGACCGGACAGCAGTGAAGCCCCGAGCACGCGAAGTGGCGGCAGGGAAAAGGATGCGGAAAACGGGCGGGCTAGGGACATAAAAACGATCTTCACTCGGCGGTGGAACACAATGCGACACAGCGCGCTAACGTCGGCCAGATGAATTGTTGTGGGGCTCAGCAGGGTCGCGTAACTGGCGCAACGCCATGCCTCTCGCCCGGTTTGGCCGACTGCTGAAAGACCGCGGTGAATCGGGCAGGTTCCTCAACACCCGGTAGATCGGCCAACGCAGGAAGCTCGGCATGCGCTGCCGGTTGCCGGGGCTGGCAAAAGGCAATCACGGCATGACCAGGGCGCGCTGGCACTGTTAGGATGCCCCCTCAATCGACGTGGAAGTGTTATGGCGGTCAAGGGAGCAGGAAACAGTGGCAGGTCGACGCAAGGGGTAACCCTGATCGATGTGGCCAAGGCAGCGGGTGTGGCGCCGATGACCGTGTCACGGGCACTCAACAACCCCGATCACGTCAAGAAGGCGACCTTGCTCAAGGTGCGCAAGGCCATCGAGGACACCGGTTACGTGCGCAATCTGGTGGCCGGCGCCCTGGCCAGCAATCGCAGCCATCTGGTCGCAGTGATCGTCCCCATCCTCACCAACCCGATCTTCTCCGACACCTTCCAGGCCATCGCCGACCGCCTGAGCCAATCCGGCTATCAGGTGCTGCTGGGTATGTCCGGCTACCAGCCCGATCAGGAGCAGGAACTGCTCGAAGTGATCCTCAGTCGCCGGCCGGACGGCATCATCCTCACCGGTACCCTGCACACCGAAGCCAGCCGCCGCCGACTGCGCGCCGTGGGGGTTCCCGTGGTGGAAACCTGGGACCTGACCAGCGACCCCATCGACATGCTGGTGGGCTTCTGCCATGAAGATATCGGCCGCGATGTAGCCCGCCATCTGCTGGGCAAGGGCTACGCCGACTTCGCCACCCTGGGGGTCAACGATCCACGTGGCCAACGACGGCTCAATGCCTTCGTCGAAGAGCTGCAGGCCAATGGCATACACGAGGTGACGGGCGAACGCATCGAGGGCGTACCGACGCTGGAGCATGGCCGCAGCGGTCTGCGCAAACTGCTCGCCAACCCGGCACGGCCGCTGGTGGTGGTCTGCAGCTCGGACACCCTCGCCCACGGCGTGCTGACCGAAGCGCTGGCACAGGGCATCCGTGTGCCCGAAGAAGTGGCGGTGATGGGGTTCGGCGACATGAACTTCGCTGCCCATACCCACCCCGCGCTGTCGACCGTGAAGATCGATGGCAAGGTCATGGGCGATGCCGCCGCCAGCGCCCTGCTCGATCGCTTGCTGGGTAACGGTGATGAGATCGTGCAGCGCGATATCGGCTATCGACTGATAGACCGGCAAAGCACTCGCTAACTCGACGCTTCCCTGCAAACCCTCGTTGCAGAGGGCTTGCCGCCCGTTGAAGCCTGGCTAACGGAGAAAATCCACTTGTCAGCCTCGTCCGCCATGCACTACGGTGAGTCGCAAAATGGTTGCGCTACCATAAAATCGTTCAGGCGCATCCACGAACGAGAACCGTCATTCGCGAGCGTCCAGATGGACGCTCGCACAGGCATGACCGCGATACAGGAGAAGCACGCATGAAGATCGTCATGGTCGGCGAAGCCGCCACCCACCGCGATGAAATCGCCGCCGAACTGGGCTTCGAAGCCGACTACGTGGCCTTGCCGCGGGAAGCTCACGAATCGCCGGAGTGGGACGAGCAGATCGACGGTGCCGATGTGCTCGTCGCCATGCGCTTCAAACGCCCGAACAAGGCCGAAGTACCGCGCTTTCGCCTGCTCCATGTCCCAGGTGCGGGCCTGGATGGCATCGATTTTTCGCTGATGCCCGCAGGCAGTGTGGCCTGCAACGTGTTCGAGCACGAAATCCCCATGGCCGAATATGCCCTGGCGAGCATGCTCGAACATGAAGTGGGCCTGGCCGCCGCCCGTGCCAGCTTCGACAGCGAGCGTTTCGCATCCGCCTACCTGGGCCGCAAGCCACGCGGCGAGCTGTATGGCAAAACCGTCCTGATCGTTGGTTTCGGGCGCATCGGCCAGGCCGTGGCGGTACGTGCCCAGGCCTTCGGGCTGAAGGTCATCGCCCTCTCCTCCCGCGCCCTCAACGGCCAGTTGAAGGGCCCGTGCCATGAGGCGTACACGCCATCGCAGATCAACGAAATCCTGCCCCGCGCCGACTACGTGGTGTTGTCGTGCCCGCTCGATGATGAAACCCGGGGCTCGTTCGGCGCAGATCAGTTCCAGGCCATGAAAGAGGACGCCGTGCTGATCAATATCGCTCGCGCTGCGGTGGTCGACGAAGACGCGCTCTATCAGGCCCTGCTCGACAGGCAGATCGCCAAGGCGTTTCTCGATGTCTGGTACGCCTATCCGGCAGGCAGCAGCGACAGCGTGGCGCCGGCCCGACACCGCTTCGAGGAGCTGCCCAACGCCTTCTGCACGCCGCACATCTCCGGCTGGACCCATGGCCTGTTCGAACGCCGCTACGCCTTCATCGCCGCCAATATCAGGCGTCTGAAAAGTGGCGAGAAGCTGCATAACGTCGTCTACGGCGAGGCTTGAGGACAGCTCATGAAAATTACCAGAATCGACACCACCCGCCTGAAGAGCCTGCCCAACCTGATCTGGGTCGAGGTGCATACCGACGACGGCCAGGTCGGTCTCGGCGAGACCTTTCGCGGCTCGGAGGCCGTGGAGGCCTACATCCACTCGATCTCCGCCGGCATGCTGCTGGGCAAGGACCCGTTGCAGATCGAACGGCACAGCAAGACCCTGCTGCGCGGCTACCTCGGTTTCAATGGTTCCGGCGTGGAAACCCGCGCGGCCTCGGCGCTGGATATCGCCCTCTGGGATATCTTCGGCCAGGCGGTGAACCAGCCCATCTACCAGCTGCTCGGCGGTCTCGCCCACGACAGCATGCGGGCCTACAACACCTGCGCCGGTGGCAATTTCAACACCGGCGGCGAACAGCGTCGCACCATCGCCAAGGGCGAGGCCAGGGTCAGTGAACGCTACGACGACCAGGTCGCCTTCATCGAATGCCCCGACGAGCTGGCCCAGAGCCTGATCGAAGACGGCTTCAGCGCCATGAAGATCTGGCCCTTCGATGCCTTCGCCATGGCCAGCGGCGGCCAGTACATCAGCTCGGCGGATATCAGGAAGGGCCTCGAACCCTTCGAAAAAATCCGCAAGGCAGTCGGTGACCGCATCGAGCTGATGTGCGAATTCCACTCGTTGTGGAACACCACCACGGCGCTGGCCATCGCCCGTGAACTGAAGGACTACAACATCTTCTGGTCCGAAGACCCGATCAAGATGGACTCCGTGCAGGGCCTCGCCGATTACCGTCGCCTCAGTGGCCTGCCGGTGTGCGGCAGCGAAACCCTGGCGACGCGCAGTTCGTTCCGCGACCTGCTGGCCGCCGATGCGCTGGACTACGTGATGCTGGATCTGTCCTGGTGCGGCGGCATCAGCGAAGCCAAGAAAGTCGCTGCCCTGGCCGAGGCCTACCAGAAACCCATCGCCCCCCACGACTGCACCGGGCCGGTGGTGCTGATGGCCTCGCTGCACCTGGGGCTGTCCAGCCCCAACGCGATCTTCCAGGAAGTGGTGCGCGCCTACCTGGCCGGTTTCTATCAGGACCTGGTGACCACCCTGCCCGTCGTGCAGAACGGCTTCATCCTGCCGCCGACCGGCGCCGGCCTGGGCACCGCACTGAACCCGCGCCTGCGTGATCGGGCGGACTGCGTGGTACGTACCTCGCAGCTCTGAGCATCCCGTTACTTGCCGGACAGCACCCGCTGCTCCGGCTCAACCTGGCGCCCATTGCACAGCGCCACCAGCAGTGCCAGGGCCGGGAACGCGCCACCGATCAGCGCGGCGCCCTGCCAGCCGAAGCTTTCGTAGATAGGGCTGGCGATCGCCGAACCCGTGGCGCCACCAATGAAGATGCTGGTCATGTACAGCGCATTGAGCCGCGCCCGGCTGTTCTGCTCCAGGGCATACACCTCGCGCTGGCCCAGCACCATGTTCAGTTGCACGGCGAAATCCAGCAGCACGGCACACAGCACCAGGCCGATCACTCCGGCCAGCGGGCTGGCCAGAGTCAGCGCGAAAGACAGCGGCGCGAGCGTCAAGGCCACCAGGGTTGCACGACGGGTATGGCCGGCATCGGCCAGGCGACCCGCGAGCGGCGCGGCGATCGCCCCGATGGCGCCGACCAGCGCGAACAGCGCCACCTGGCTCTGGCTGAAGCCGTAATGGCGCACCAGTTCGAGGGGAGCCAGCGTCCAGAACAGGCTGAACGAAGCGAACATCAGGCCCTGATACAACGCCCGCTGACGCAGCGTCGAATAGCGCCGCAACAGGCCGAACAGCGACAGCAGCAGTTGACCGTAATGGCCACGGTTGTCCGGTGCATGACGGGGAATGGTGGTGGCGATCACCACCACGATGCCCAGCATCATCGCTGCCGCGCAAAAGTACACCGCACGCCAGCCGAAGTATTCGGCGATCAGGCTGGCGACCGGGCGCGCCAGCAGAATACCCAGCAGCAGCCCGGCCATGATGTTGCCCACCACGCGACCACGGGTGGCCTCAGGCGCCAGATGGGCAGCCAGGGGAATCAGCATCTGCACCGACACCGAACTCAGGCCGACCAGCAGCGACAGGCCGAGAAACAGGCCCGGCGATGACGACAAGCCAGCGGCCAGCAGGCAGACCATCGCGGCCAGGGTGGTCAGCAGCATCAGCCGGCGGTTCTCCAGCAGGTCGGCCAGCGGCACCAGAAACAGCAGGCCTACCGCGTAACCGACCTGGGTCAGGGAAACGATCAGGCTGGCCTTGTGCATCGACAGGCCCACCGAGGGAGCGATCAGTTCGATGATCGGCTGGGCGTAATAGAGATTGGCGACGATGGCGCCGCAACAGAAGGCGAACAACAGCACCAGCGCGGGCGGCAGGCTGTGGTGTTCGCGTGAAGTGGATGCGTTCATGGTTACCTCGGAGGTGAATCGGCGTGCACCGCGCGAATCGTCGGCCTATGGAACAGATGGGATGCCCGGCAATGCCATGGCCTCGGGCCGATGACATCGGATCACGCACCGGCAAGGCGACGCTCGCCCATCGAACAAGCTCGCGACGGGCGGTGACTCTAGCTCAACGCGGGCAATACACATTGCATATGCGTCGTCTGCCAGAGCGGATCTGCTTCCACATCCACCACAGCGAAGCCCTGCCGCTCCCAGAAGCGGATAGCCCCCGGCAGGAAGGGATGGGTATGCAGATAAAGTACCTGCACGCCGGCGGCAGCGGCGTGCTCGCGCAGCCGCTCGTACAGCGCCTTGGCCAGACCGCAACGGCGCAAGTGCGGAGCCACGAACAGACGCACGATTTCCACGGTCCGGCGCCCGACATAATCGAGCTGCGCGAAACGATGGTCATAGGGCAGATAGCCAATGGCTGCGACCACTTCGCCCGCACTGCGCGCCAGCCAGAAACGACCGTCCTGCCCATTCAGGTAGACCCGCTCGAAGTGCTGCAGATCTGCCGGCAGCACCCTTGCATCGAGCATGGGAAAGATTTCCGCGCGGGCGGCCATGACGAAATCGATTACCGCGCCAATGTCGTGCGGACCGACTTCGGCGATCTCCAACGGTGATACCTGCATGGGGTTCCTTCAACGGCTCAGGCAACATCTTCCAGCTTCGCAGCCGGCAAAGCCGCCCCGAATGGGCGGGCAACATAGCCCGCTCGGCGTGACCACGCAACGGTCACCCGCCGCGGGTCACCTCAGCGCGCCTGAACCAGGCGGCGGCTGATGAAGCTGAATACCAGCACCAGCAGAATCAGCGCACCGGTCGCGACCTGCTGCCAGTAGAAATTCCAGCCAATCAGCAACAGGCCATTGGCCGTGACGTTGAGGAACAGAACCCCCAGCAGCGTGCCAGCGATATTCGCCCGCCCCCGGCGGTTCAGCGTGGTTCCGATGAACACCGCGCCAATGGCATTCATCAGAAAGGCATTGCCGGACATCGGTACGTAGGCGTTCACCGACATCGTCAGCACGATGCCAGCCACCGCACTGGCGAATGCACTGGCGATGAACACCAGCGCAGCGACGCGCGACAGGCACAGCCCCGAGTAGCGAGCGACCAGAGGCTGAGTACCCAACGCCAGAACCTCACGACCAAAGCGCCCGCGCGCCAGCAGCACGCCATACACCAGGGCCAGCAACGCCACCAGGAGCAGCGGCAAGGGAATCCCCAGCAAGGGATCGACGAGAGCACCAGGTCGCACGGCGGCCGCCAGGTAAATCGGTTGTCCGCCCTCCGACAGCAGTTGCTGCACGCTGGTGCCGATGAACAACGTGCCCAGCGTGGCCAGAAACGGGGAAATGCCCAGCCCCGCGATCAGTCCGGCATTGAACAGGCCGGTAAGGCTGCCGGCCAGCAGTGCCCCCAGCACCGCGACGCTGAATCCGTGACCGGCATTGAGCAGAACCACGAAGGCCAGTGCCGAAAAATCCAGCGCCGTGCCCACCGACAGATCGATGCCCCCGGCCGCGATGGCATAGGTCATGCCCACCGCGACGATGGCCAGCAACACGAAGTTGTTCAGCAGCAGGCTGGTCAGATTGCCCGAACTGAGGAAGCCCGGCGCCTTCACGGCAAAGAACGTCAGCACCGCCAGGAAGGCTATCGGCAACAACAGGCGCACCAGCAATGCGACCAACGACGGAGCGCCACGCCCCAGGCGCTCGCCCCTGACAATCGAATCGCTCATCTCAGGCCTCCCGACCGCGCAGCAGGCTGGATGCCGCGACCACCGCCAGGATCAGCACGCCCTGCACGCCATTGACCCAGAAACTGGAAATATTCAATAGCTGGAAGCCGTTGATCAGGCAGCCCACCAACAGCGTGGCCAACAGGGTTCCGGAGATGCTCGGCTGCAGCCGGCGCGAGAAGATCACGCCCAGAAACGCAATGGCGACCACCGGTAGCAGCATGTCTGCGGAGCCGGTGGTACTGCCACTGAACCAGGCCGAGGAACAGAACGCCGCCAGGCTGCCGCACAGGCCGCTGATCAGATAGCTGCCGAGCACATAGCGGGGGACCGCGATCCCTGCAGCGGTGGCTGCCTCCGGGTACTCCCCCACCGCATAAAGCCGCAGACCGAAGGGCGTGTACTGCACCAGCACCAGCAGGATCGCCGCCACCACCGTCAACACCCAGGCCAGCGCCGGAACGCCCAGCGGCTCGGCAAAGCTCAACCAGTCGAGCAGCGCGGATTCGGTCGGCAACACGGTGTTCTCTGTAAGCACCAGCTCCAGCCCGGCGATCAGGTTCATGCTCGCCAGCGTCGCCAGCAAGGCAGGCAAGCGCAGCCCTACCACCAGGGCACCGTGGAGCAGGCCGATGGCCAGCCCGCAGGCCAGCGTCAACGCAACGGCGCTCGCAGCACCATAGCCCGCATTGTTGAGGGTCGCGTAGACCGCTGCGCAGAGGCCGAGGTTGGCCGCCAGGGATAGGTCCAGCCCACCGGATACGACATTGGAACCACCGCCGATGACCACCACCGTGAGGCCGAAGGCAAGAATGCCGAGAATCGCCGACTGGGTGAGGACGTTGAGCAGGTTGCCCAGCGACAGAAAGTTCGGCGCGCTGATGGCAAGCCCCAGCAGAATGGCGGCGAACGCCAACGATGCGCCGCTGCGCAACAGGCTGACAGCGAAGCGTCGCGGCAGCGCGGGTGTCGAGACGTCAGATAGCGATGGCATGGGGCGACAATTCCTGTACGGGCTCGGTGATGCGCTCGGCGCCGGTGGCCACGGCGAGCAGGCGGTCGCTGTCGGCTTCACCGGCAGCGAAGGTCGCGGCGAGCGCGCCGCGGTGCATGACGTGAATGCGGTCGCACAGCCCCAGCAGCTCGGGAAGATCGGACGACAGGATCAATACCCCGGCGCCCTCGCTCACCAGTTCGCCGATAAGCCGGTAGATCTCCACCTTGGCACCGATGTCGATGCCCACGCTGGGCTCGTCGAGCAGATAGAGGCTGGACTGGCGTGCGAACCACTTGGCCAGCGCCACCTTCTGCTGATTGCCACCACTTAGCTGGCGCAGCGCGCTCTGCGTGCCAGCGGCCTTGATCCGCAGGCGGCCGATCAGCGCCTCGCTGGTCCGACGCTCGACACGCCGACGCAGCAGCCCGAACCAACTGAAGCGGCCCAGGCTGGCCAGGGTGATGTTCTCCTGCACGCTCAGGTCCAGCGCGATGCCTTGCCTGCGACGCTCCTCGGGCAGCAGGGCGATACCGTTGCGCACGGCCTGGGAAGTACCGTGCAGACGCTGCACACGGCCATCGATGCGTACCTCGCCGCGCTCAGGGGGCAGCAGACCGAACAGGCCCCTGAGCAGCTCCTTGGCCCCGGAGCCGACCAGGCCGGTAAGGCCGACGATCTCGCCGCGGCGTACCTGCAGGTCGATGTCCTTGTAAGCTGCGCCACGACCAAGCCCGCGTACTTCCAGCAATGCCTTGCCCGGCGTGGTGGCCGCTTTGGGATAGAGCTCGCCGACCTCGCGGTTGACCATCAGCCGGGCGATGCTGTCGAGCGTGGCGCTGCGTGGATCGACCTCGGCCACGTCACGGCCATTGCGCAACACCGTGACCCGGTCGCACAGCGCCTCGATTTCCTGCAGATAGTGAGAGATGTAGATGATCGTAAGCCCCTCGCGGCGCAGCCGTTCGACGATGCGCAGCAACCGTTCCACCTCGCGCTGCACCAGGGCGACGCTCGGTTCGTCGAACACCAGCACACGCGGTTTGCTGATCAGCGCCCGGGTAATCTGCACGAGTTGCTGCTCGGCATTGCCCAGCTCGCCGATCAGTGCGCCACCGGGGAGACGCAGGTCGAAATAATGGCGCAGCAGACGCTCGGCTTCACGCTGCTGCGCGCGGCGGTCGAGCAGTGGCCCGCGGCGCAGCTCCTGGCCGAAGAACAGCGCCTCGCCGACGCTGAAGCTAGCGGGTAGCAGGCGTTCCTGATGGATGAACTGCACACCCAGGCGCTCGACCTGACGAGGGCTGAAATGGCTGTAAACCTGGCCATTGACGAGCAGGCTGCCCGCATCGGGTCGATGGATGCCAGCCAGGACCTTGATCAGGGTCGACTTGCCGGCGCCATTCTCCCCGACCAGCCCGTGCACGGTGCCACTGGCCACGCGCAGACTGGCACCGTCGAGGGCGCGGGTTGCGCCGAACTGCTTGACGATGCCCCGCAGCTCCAGAGCGATGTCACCTTCAGGCTGCGGACGGGGTTCGAGCGCGCTCATCAAAGCCCTCCCACACGGCAAAGGAGCCGGCTCACTGATCGCCCCGCAGTTGCCGCACCTGATCGAGGTTGGCGTGGGTCGTCAGCAGCGTCGGCACATGGGTTTCCTTGGGCAGGTCACGCTGCCCGGCCAGGTAACGCGCCACGTTCTGCACCGCCGTCCTGCCGATCAGCTCCGGCTGCTGCGCGACCACTGCGCCGACCGGCGAAGCGTCGCGGGCGAGCAGTTCGAGCACTTCGGGCGTGCCGTCGACGCCGTAAGTCTTGATTTCCGTGCGTCCGGCGTCGATCAGTGCCTGGCTGGCGCCAAGCTGAGGGATATCCCAGGCCGACCAGATCGCGGCGATTTCGCCCTTCGGGTACTTGTTGAGCAAGGCGGCTATCTGCGCACGGGCGTCCTGCACGGTATTGGGGATCACATCGCGCAACTCGGGCTGCAGGATCTTCAGGTTCGGGTGGGCGGCCAGCACCTTCTGCAGCTCGTCATAACGGATGGCGCATACCGGGACGCCATAGAAGCCATTGAACACCAGGATATTGCCCTTGCCACCGGCATCGCTGGCCAACTGCTCGGCCAGGACCCGGCCACTGGTGACATTGTCCGATGTGGTGTTGTTGATACTGTGCTGCGACGGCGCATCGATGGTGAACAGCGGTATGCCAGCCTTGCTGATGCGTTTGAGCCAGGGGTCGATCACGCTCAGGGTACCGAGGGTCTGGATCACCGCGTCGGGCTTCTGGGTGACCACGGTCTGCAGCTGGGTCACCAGATTCTTGTCGTTGCGCCCTGCATCCAGGGTGATCGGCGTCCCCCCCAGGCGCTTGATCTCATCGACCTGCGCCTGGAACGCCTTGACGTCGAAATAGTGACTGGTGCCGGTCATGCTGATGGCGATGCGTTTGCCAGCCAGCGAGGGCACATCCGCGGTTTGCGCGTAGGCTGCCTGCGCCAGCACGGCCGCCAGCGGCAGGATCAGGGTCAGCGCACGTCTGGCGCGCTGCAGTAGGGTCGTGTTCATGTCGGTCCTTGTGTTCGCCAGCAGCGGCCGCAGCCGCCGTGAAGGGATCATTCAAACGAAGTGCCGTTGAGGTAGTGATCGCCGAGCTGCCGACGTTGCTGGTGCAGCGGCGCCTCATCGTCTGCCACCGTGGGCCGTGGCAAGGTCTGCCCGCTCAGTTCCACCTGCAGGTCACTGGCCAGACGGGCCGCCTCGGCTGCCGCCAGACGCGCCTCGACCCGGGCGGATGCCGAGCGCCCGGCACGTGCCAGCAACGCATCGGCGGCGTCGATATGGATCTGCACCTGGCCGACGCTGGCGATTACCAGAGCATCATCCGTGCGAGCGTCCGCGCGCAGCTGTTCGACCAGTGCGCTGAGTGCGTTACGGGCGAAAACCAGATCACCCAGGGTGTGTGAGTCGGACATGGGCGTTTCCTCAGTTCCAGGAGTGACGTTGTGGCTTGATGCCGTTGAGGCGCAGGTTGCCGACCAGGTGATACTTCCAGCGCACCGGATCATGCAGCGTGTGGGTTCGCGCGTTGCGCCAGAAACGATCCAGCCCCTGGCTGGAGGAAACCGAACGCGTACCGCCCAGTTCGAACAGCCTGCTGGAGGCTGCCAGGGCGATTTCGGTGGACAGCACCTTGGCCTGACCGACCACCAGAGATGCCTCGGCCACGCTGTCCTCGCTGGGCTCGGCGACGGCGTGGTCCACCGCCCTGGCTGACTTCTGCAAAATCGCCTCGGCGGCACTCAGGCGCCAGGCCAGGTCGCCGATCAGCGCCTGGCTCAGCGGGTCCTGCCAGCCATGTTGCAGGCCGCTGTCGACCCAGGGCCGTGCCTGCCTGGCGACCTTCAGCAGTTCGGCGAAGGCGCCCCGGGCGATGCCGGTGTCCACCGCAGCCTGGATGATCTGCGACACGGGGCCATCGGCCGTAGGTTGGTCGTAGGCCTTCCAGGCCGGGATCACTTCGCTGCGGGGTACGCGGACCTTGTCGAGCAGCACCTGGCCACTGGCGGTACTGCGCTGACCGAAGCCGTCCCAACTGTCGATCACGCTCAGCCCCTCGGCATCGCGGGGCAGGAAGGCGATGAAGGGCCGATTGTCTTCATCCACCCCGACCGCTGGCACGATATGGGCGAACAGCGCACCGGTGCAGTAGGCCTTTTCTCCTTCGATCACCACACTGTCGCCCTCGAAGCGCACCTGGGTTTCGAACGCGGTGACGTTCTTGCTCCTGGCTTCGGAGAAGGCGTTACCGAAGCGATAGCCCTGCAGGACCTTGGCGAAGAAGCGTTGTTTCTGTTCTTCGCTGGCGGTGAGCGACAGGTTGTTGATCACCCCGAAGTGGTTCTGCGGCAACTGGCCAAGGGACGCGTCAGCCGCTGAAATCAACGCGATCACCTCGACCAGCGTGGCGTAGGACACGCCGGCACCGCCGTAGGCCCTGGGCACCGTGATCGCCCACAGGCCACTCTGGGAAAACCGATCGAGCTCCGCCCAGGGCAGGCGACGATCGCGATCACGCGCTGCGGCTTCGACGGCGAATGCCTCGGCCAGCTCCCGCGCGACCTCGATGGCTTCGGCATCGCTGCGGATTAGGTGGGCCGCCCGCTCTGGCGCCGAACGGGCCTGCGGGGGGAACGGAGAAAGCGTGGTCTGGCTCATGCTGCTCACCTCTTGCAATCGGGTTGCAGGAGGCTTTGCATAGCGCGTACCAGAAAATAATATTCAGCGAATTCAAAAGGTTAAGCTAAAAACCGCGACTTCTTGATTCGCCGCACCCTGACAATCTGTAGAAGCACTGTTGGCCAACCAACAGTGTCATCCCGGTCGGCTGCCCCGTAACCACCGGCTTGCACAGGGTCAGCCCGCCTTGCCGCCCAGATAAAAATGCTGAAGGTCATCGCGGCTGGCCAACTGCTCGGCATTGCCCTCACCCACCACACGACCGTTTTCCAGGATGTACCCGTAGCTGGCATGGCGCAGGGCGACGTTGATGTTCTGCTCGGCGACCAGAAAGCTGACGCCTTCGCGGGCATTGAGCTGGCTGACGATCTCGAAGATCTCCTCGACGATGATCGGCGCCAGCCCCATGGAAGGTTCATCGAGCAGCACCAGACTGGGTCTGGTCATCAATGCCCGGCCGATGGCGAGCATCTGCTGCTCGCCCCCCGACGTGAGCCCGGCCTGGGTCTTGCGCTTGGTCTTCAGGCGCGGAAACCAGGCATAGATGCGCTCCAGCTCCGCCTCCAGTTCCCAGCGTCCGGGATTACGCAGAAAGCCGCCGGTACGCAGGTTGTCCTCGATGCTCAGGTGAGCGAAGACATGGCGCCCTTCGAGCACATGAACCACTCCTTGGCGGGCCAGCATATTGGCCGCGATGCCGGCGGTGCTGCCACCGCGCAAACGGATGTTGCCGCGGCTGACCCGCGCCCGGTCGGCCTGGACCAGCCCGGAGATGGCCTTGAGCGTGGTGCTCTTGCCGGCCCCATTGGCCCCGAGCAATGCGACGATACCGCCCTGCTCGACACGCAGCGACACCCCATCGACGGCGAGGATGGCGCCGTCATAGATCACTTCGATATCGTCGACGACGAGCAATTCGCTCGACTGCGCGACGGGTCCACGTGCCTGGTTCATTGCCATTCCCCCGAGGCGCCGCAGCGCCTCCCTGTGATCAGGTTTCGCTGGCCGGGCGCCAGTTGCGCAAGCCTCATTGCTGCGCCGTGCAGTCGCGTGCGGTGACCTTCTTCTCCTGCGCGTATTCGGCCGCCTTGGCATCGATCAGCGGGCGCAGGATCTGACGGTCTGCCTGTACCCAGTCGGTCAGCAGGTTCCATTGCTTGCCATCCCACTGCTGCACCTTGGCCGCACCTCCCCCTTCATGGTCGCTGCACGACAGCTTGAGCGGCTGCATCAGGCCGAGAAAGCCTATCTCCTTGAGCCGCGCATCATCCAGGTCGAGGTGCTCCAGCCCCCAGCGACCTTCCTCGCCATTGAGCGGGCGCTTGCCGAACCTGGCCTGGCCGGTACGGATCGCTTCCACGGCGATGGCGGCATTCACCAGGCCGGAGTTGTAGTACACGCTGCCGAAGCTCTTCGGATCCTTGAGGTCGCTCTTGCCCTTGTCGAGGATGTGCTCCTTGATCCGCTGATGGATGTCGAACGTCGCACCGCCCGGATACGGGGTCAGCGCCAGATAGCCCTTGCCGGCTTCGCCCGCCGGCAAGACGTCTTCGTTGGAGCTGGCCCAGATGTCACCGACGATGCGCTCGACCGGAAAGCCGAAGCGCGCGGCAGTCTTGATCGCCACCGGTGTGGATACGCCCCAGGTGCGCAGGAATACCCAGTCCGGCTTGAGCTGACGCACCTGCCGCCACTGCGAAGCCTGCTCGTTACCCGGGTCGGCAACCGGAATCTGGATGTTCTCGAACCCGTACTTTTCCGCCAGCAGCTTGAGCGGCCCCTGGGTCTCCCGGCCATAGGCCGAGTCGTGGTAGACGGTCGCGATCTTCTTGCCCCTGAGCTTGTCCAGCCCACCCTCGCGTTCGGCGACGTAGTTGATGAACGCCGACGCCTCGCTGTAGAAGGTCAGCATCACCGGGAAGTTGTAGGGGAACACGCTGCCATCGGTGGCCTCGGTACGGCCGTAGCCGAGCGTGATCAGCGGAATCCTGTCGGCTTCCGCCTTGTCGGCCAGGGCATAGGCCGCGGGTGCACCATTGGGCTGGTAGACCGCCACGGGAGCACCGTTGAGACCATTCTTGAAGCGCTCGTAGCACTCGATGCCCTTCTCCGCCGTCCACTCGGTCTCGCACTCCTGCCAGACCAGCTTGACGCCGTTTATGCCACCTTCCACCTCGTTGATGTAGCGCAGGTAATCGATCATTCCGGCCCACACCGGAATACCGCTCGAGGCGTAGGCGCCCACCCGGTAGGTAGCCAGCGGGAAGAACTGCTCATCGGGCGCGGCCTGCGCGGGCACCGCCAGATGAACGCCGAGAATCAGCAGGGCCGAGGCCAGGGTACGCTGCAAGGAATGCTGCATGGGATTCACTTCCGTGGACGAAATTTGGGGGTTCGCCCTGTCCCGTTTTCGGGTCGAGGAACTCGCTTGTCGATGGATCACTGTTCGCTGCTGCAGTCCCGCGGGGTGATGCCCTTCTCCTGGGCATACGCGGCCGACTTGGCCTCGATCAGCGGGCGCAGGGTGTCGCGATCGGCCTGTAGCCAGTCGGTCACCAGCACCCACTTGTCACCGTCCCATTGCTGCACGCGCGCCGCACCACCGCCTTCATGGTCGGAGCAGGACAGTTTCAGGGGAGGTAGCAGCCCTTCGAAGCCGATGGCTTTCAGGCGTGCCGCGTCGATATCCAGGTGCTCGAAGGCCCAGCGCCCCTCTTCGCCATTGAGCGGGCGGTTGCCGAACTTCTTCTGCCCGGTGCGCAGTGCCTCCACGGCGATGGCCGCGTTGATCAGGCCAATGTTGTAATACACCTTGCCGAAGTAGCGCTGATCCTTGAGATCGCTCTTGCCGGTATCGAGGATGTGCTTGCTGAGGCGCTTGTGGATCTCGAACTGGTCCCCGCCGGGGAATGGCGCAAGGGCCCGATAGCCCTTGGCGGCCGGCCCGGCAGGAATCACGTCGGCCTCGGAACCGGCCCATACGTCACCGATGATGCGCTCGACCGGAATGCCGAAACGCGCGGCGGTCTTGATCCCTACCGGGGTAGACACGCCCCAGGTGCGCAGGAACACCCAGTCCGGCTTGATCTGCCTCACCTGACGCCATTGCGCGGACTGCTCGTTGCCAGGATCGGCGACCGGAATCTGAATGTTCTCGAAGCCATACTTCTCGGCCAGCAGCTTCATCGGCGCCTGAGTTTCCCGGCCATAGGCGGAGTCGTGATAGACGGTGGCGATCTTCTTGCCCTTGAGCTTGTCCAGCCCGCCCTCGCGCTCGGCGATGTAGTTGATGCCCACCGACGCCTGGCCGTAGTAGTTGAGCAACAGCGGGAAGGCATAGGGGAACACCCGACCGTCGGTGGACTCCGTGCGCCCACCGCCGCCGTCGATGAGCGGAATGCGGTCAGCCGCGGCCTTTTCCATCAGGGCATAGGAGCCAGGCGTGCTGTGGGTGAAGAAGAACGCCGTTGGCGCACCATCGAGGCCGCCCTTGTAACGCTCGTAGCACTCGACGATCCGGTCCACGCTCCACTCGGTCTCGCACTCCTGCCAGACCAGCTTGACGCCATTGACGCCACCTTCCACCTCGTTGATGTAACGGAAGTAGTCGATCTCGCCAGCCCACCAGGGAATGCCGCTGGAGGCATAGGCGCCGACCCGGTAGGTGGCCATGGGGATGAACTGTTCGTCGGCGGCCGCCTGAGCCAGCGTCGGCAGCCAGGCCTGGGCAGCCAGGGCGAAGGCAGCGCCCAGCAACGTGCGGTGCAGAGGTTTGCGCATGGTGCTCACTTTTCTTTTCTCGATAGTGGTGTCGGTTGCCCCTCCCGTGATCGGGTCAAGGTGTTGGCGATAAGACGGTTTCAGAAACGCAGCGGCCAGGTCCTGAGGCGCTCGCCGAGATTGCTCAGCAGGCGCACCAGGCCTTCAGGCTCCTTGATCAGGAACCAGATGATCAGTGCGCCGAAAAGAATCTTCTGCAGGTTCTGCAACTGCCCGGCATCGACGTGACCGCCGAACAACCATTGCCCGGTGTGGCTGAGCAGGATCGGGGTCAGGCTGATGAACGCCGCACCGATGAAGTTGCCCGCGATGCTGCCCATGCCACCGATGATGATGATGAACAGCAGCTGGAACGAGCGGTTGATATCGAAACTGCCGGCACTCGCGGTCCCCAGGTAGGCGAATGCCCAGAGTGCACCGGCGATGCCCAGGTAGAAGGAGCTGACGGCGAAGGCCAGACGCTTGTAGCGATTCACCGGAATACCGATCACCGAGGCGGCGGTGTCCATGTCGCGGATGGCCATCCAGTTGCGTCCCACCTGGCTGCGCACCAGATTCACCGCCACCCAGGTCAGCAGCACCACGCAGCTCAGGGTCAGCAGATAGCGACCGACCGGTGAGCCGAGGCTGTAGCCGAACAGCTCCAGGCGCGGTGCGCTGATGGTTCCCGAGGAGGCATAGTTGTAGAACCATGGGAACTTGGCGAACACCCACTCGATGAAGAACTGCGCAGCCAGCGTGGTGACCATCAGGTAAAAACCCTTGATCCGCGAACTGGGGATACCGAACACCAGCCCCACCACGCCGGCGATCAGGCCACCGCCCATCAGCGCCAGGGGCAACGGAATTCCCGGCACCCGCAGCAGCAGCCCGTAAGTGGCGAAGGCCCCCACGGCCATGAAGCCGGCCGCCCCTACCGAGGTCTGTCCGGTATAGCCGGTCAGCAGGTTCAGCCCCAGCCCGGCCAGTGACAGCACCAGAAAGGGAATCAGGATCGCGTTGAGCCAGTAGTCGCTGCCAGTCAGCGGTACGCCGATGAAGGCCAGCGCCAGCAGTGCCGTCAGAGCCAGCGGCCAGCGCCGTCGGGTCAGCGCCAGAGGTGCGTTGTCATAGGTCGCGGCCAGGGGGGAAGTGGTCAGGGTCATGGCATCAGACTCGTTCGATGGCGCGGTCGCCGAACAGGCCCGCAGGACGGATGTAGAGGAAGACCAGCGCGAGGAAATAGGCGAACCACGGTGTGATGCCACCACCGATCAACGGGCCGATGTAGGCCTCGGCGAGGTTCTCCGCGGCACCGACGATCAGCCCGCCGACGAT
Organism: Pseudomonas sp. MEJ086; assembly: GCF_030209025.1. Taxonomy (NCBI): domain Bacteria; kingdom Pseudomonadati; phylum Pseudomonadota; class Gammaproteobacteria; order Pseudomonadales; family Pseudomonadaceae; genus Pseudomonas; species Pseudomonas sp. MEJ086. The sequence continues at coordinate 40,290 of NZ_JARVSV010000002.1, read as the reverse complement.
GGCGCCACCAATCGAGGTGAAGCCGCCGATGATCAGCACCGGCAGTGCCTTGAGCACCACCAGCGACAGCGAGAACTGCACGCCCTGTCGAGCGCCCCAGAGCAGCCCGGCAACCAGCCCCACCACGCCGGCGACGGCCCAGACGATCTGCCAGATGCGGTTCAGGTTGATGCCGACCGACAATGCCGCACGGGTGTCATCGGCCACCGCACGCAGGGCGATGCCGATGCGGGTCTTGTTGAACAGCAGGGCCAGTACCGCGACCAGCGCCACGGATACCCCGGCAGCGATCAGGTCGAACTGACTGATCATGATCTCGCCGAGGAACAGCGGCACATCCTCGATCCCCAGATCCAGCGCCCGCACCTGGGCGCCCATCAGCCCCTGGGCCAGCCCCTCGATCACGAACGACAGGCCCAGCGTCGCCATGAACAGCGTGATCTGCGAGCGATTGACCAACGGCCGCAGCACCAGCCGCTCGATCAGCAGCGCGGCGATGATCATCACGACCACCGTGAGCGCCAGTGCCACGATGAAGGGCAGGCCCTGATCGTGCAGGCTGACGAAGGTCAGCGCGGCGAACAGCAGCATGGCGCCCTGGGCGAAGTTGAACACGCCACTGGCCTTGTAGATCAGCACGAAGCCGATGGCCACCAGGGAGTACATGGTGCCGGCCAGCAGCCCGCCGATCAGGGTTTCCAGAAAGAAGCTCATCAGTGGGTCACTCCCAGGTATGCCGCGATCACCTCCGGGTTGGCCTGCACCTCGGCCGGCGTGCCGTCGCCGACCTTGCGGCCGTAGTCCAGCACCACCACATGGGTGGACAAGCCCATGACCACCTTGATGTCGTGTTCGATGAGAATCACCGTGGTGCCCAGGTCACGATTGATGTCGGCGATGAAGCGACTCATTTCCTGTTTCTCCTGCGCATTCATCCCGGCCATGGGCTCGTCGAGCAGCAACAGGGTGGGCTGGGCGATCAATGCCCGGCCGAGCTCGACACGCTTCTGCAAGCCGTAAGCCAGGCTGCCTACGGCGACATCACGCCAGGGCTGCAGCTCGAGAAACTCGAGAATGCTTTCCGCCCGCTGGTCGAACTCGCGAGCTTCGCGACGCGCTCGGGGCAGCGTCAGGGCCTGCTCGAGGAAAAAGCTGCGCTGGAAACGCGACAGGCCGGTCAGCAGGTTGTCGCGCACACTCATCTTCTTGAACAGCGCGTTGTTCTGAAAGGTGCGGCCAATGCCCAGTCGCGCAGCGCCGAGCGGCTGGATACGCCCCAGGCGCTCGGCGTTGAACAGCAGTTCTCCGGCGTCCGCCCGATAGACTCCATTGAGAATGTTCAGCAGTGAGCTCTTGCCGGCCCCATTGGGGCCAATCAGCGCGCAGATCTCGCCACGCCGTACGCGGAACGACAGATTGGAGATCGCCTTGACCCCCTGGAATGACAGGGAGACATTGCGTACATCGAGAATGGCCGAGCAAGCGCTGCTCATGCGGCACGCTCCAGGTATTCACGGATCCACAGCGCAGCCGGGGCATCGTTGGGCAGCCCCGGGGCACCCTGAACGATGCGTTGCAAGCGCTGAAAGCCAAGCAACTGGCGCACACGTGTCTTGATCCAGCGCCGCACACCACGGCGTGGATCGTGCAGCGTCCAGTCGCACAGGCGCCGGCGCCAGCTGCCGACGGGCGCCAGGCGAGCCTCGATCTCCACGGCCAGGGTCCGCAGACGTGGCGGCGACAGCAACAGGGTCTGCGGGGCGATCTCGCGACGATCCCGGGCTGCCGACTCGCTGCTCTCCGGGAAGGCCAGCCCCTGCCCGCCTTGCAGCCAGTGCAGTAGCAACAGATGCAGCCCGTCGCCCCACTCGCTGCCCTCGTCACACCACAGTGCCGCTTCGCGGTCTGCCTGGCGCCAGCTCAAGCGGTCCTGCGAGGGTTGGCCTTCGATCAGTTCCGCCAGCGCCACCACCTGCAAGACGCCTTTGCTCACGCTCACCGGCTGAGCGCAGAACAGCATCAGTGGACGGCGCTCGTCGGCCAGGGCTTCGAGCCAGGCAGCCGCCTGATCACGCCGTTGCACGAAGGCGAAACCCGCCCTGCCCGCCAGCAACTGACGACGCAGCGTCTCGCCACGGCTGTATCGGGAAATCAGCTGGACATGCCCGCCGAGCCTCTTCGCCGCCAGGGCCAGTAACAGCAGGGTCGGCTCATAAGCGCCGCTGAGCGCCAGCCGTGATCCCGCCGTGAAGCCCTGCTGAGTCAGCAAGGCCGCCTTGCGCTCCACCTCACGTGACACATCGATCCAGCGCCAGGCCTTCCATTGGCCCCGGCGTCGATGACGCAGGGCGATGCCCAGCGGCTGCTGCGCCGCCCAGCGCTGCACCAGGGCAAGGGCCTCGTCGGGCACCTGATCGACAGGCACGGGGTTCAGTTGGTGTACGCTCATGTGCACTCCTCGCCGATCAGGCCGATGCCGCCTTGGCGGTACGCGCAGACAGCGCCTGCAGGTCCCGATAGGCAGCGGCCGGGTGGCTTTCCGGCAGGCGCGGCCCCTCGCCGAAGAGTTTTTCCCGCAGGGTGCCCGGCGCGTACTCGGTCTTGTAGACGCCACGCTTCTGCAGCTCCGGGACCAGCCACTCGACCACATCGCTGAACGTCTCGTGGGCCAGCGCATAGGCGAAGTTGAAACCGTCCACGTCGGTTTCCTCGACCCAGGCTTGCAGTTCATCGGCCACGGTTTGCGCACTGCCGACGATGAGAGGCCCGAAACCGCCGATTCCGACCCAGTCGGCCAGTTCCTGTACCGTCCACTGCTTGCCCGGGTCCGCGGTGGAGAACGTCTCCACCGCGGACTGGATGGCGTTGGTATGAATATGCTTGAGCACCTGATCGGGTCGGTACTGGGCGAAGTCGATTCCGGTCCAGCCCGAGATCAGCGCCAGGGCACCCTCGTAGCTGCTGTAGCTCTTGAGCTCCTGCCATTTGGCTTTGGCCTTGGCGTCGGTCTCGTCGACGATCACCGTCTGCAGGTTGAAGATCAGCACCTTGCGCGGATCACGTCCGGCTTCCGCAGCGCGGCGACGAATATCGGCCACGGTCTTCTTCAGCGTCACCTTGGACGGCGCCGCGACGAACACGCACTCGGCATGGCCCGCCGCGAACGCCTTGCCGCGGTTCGACGCCCCAGCCTGATAGAGCAGCGGCGTGCGCTGTGGCGAGGGCTCGCACAGATGAATGCCAGGCACCTGAAAATGCTTGCCGTGGTGGCCGATCTCATGAATCTTGCTCGGGTCGCTGAAAATGCCGCGCGCCCGGTCCCGCACCACGGCATCCTCCTCCCAGCTGCCTTCGAACAGTTTGTAGAGCACCTCCAGGTACTCCTCGGCATAGTCGTAACGCGCATCGTGGTCGCTCAGGGCCTTCTGCCCGAGATTGCGCGCCCCGCTGTCCAGATAGGAAGTGACGATGTTCCAGCCGATGCGCCCCTTGGTCAGATGATCGAGAGTCGACAGACGTCGGGCGAACGGGTACGGATGTTCGAAGGTCAACGAGGCGGTGAGACCGAAGCCCAGGTGCTCGGTGACCAGCGCCATTGGCGTGATCAGCGCCAGCGGGTCGTTGACCGGCACCTGGGTGGCCTGACGAATGGCGGCGTCGCCGTTGCCACCCAATACGTCATAGATGCCGATCACGTCGGCGATGAAGATGCCATCGAACTTGCCGCGCTCCAGCAGCTTGGCCAGATCGGTCCAGTAGGACAGATCCTTGTACTGCCAGGCGCGATCGCGAGGGTGAGCCCACAGCCCGGGCGACTGGTGACCGACACAGTTCATTTCGAACGCGTTCAAACGAATTTCTCGTGGCATGGATCCTCCGGTACGCAGTGATTCGCGGCGCCTCGGCGCAGCCTCTACAGCCTCTGAATCACAAACCATGCCATTCGATAAATCTTTAACAATCAATGACTTGAAACACCATCGAGCGATCGCCCCTGTACCGCGCCATGCAGGCTGCTGATCAGCTGTTCGTTGGAGAACAGTTGCACCGCCCTGCCCTGCGAGCCCTTGGCGCGGTACCCTGCAAGCTCAGGAACAGCGCTGCACGACCCTGGGCTCAGGCCGCACCGGTGGCGACACCCGAGGCTTTTTACGCTTGAGCCCGGCAGCCGTTCTCGTTATAAGTCCCGCTACTTTTCCAAGGCCGTATCAGGCAGACCATGAGCCAAGCTGATCTCCTCGACCAAGACCCCGTGTTCCAGCTCAAAGGCAGCATGCTGGCCATCACCGTGATGGAACTGGCGCACAACGACCTCGCCCGCCTCGACCTGCAACTGGCGGAAAAAGTCGCCCAGGCCCCGAACTTCTTCAGCAATACCCCGCTGGTGCTGGCTCTCGACAAATTGCCCAGGGATGAAGGCACCCTCGATCTCGGCGAATTGATGACCCTGTGCCGCAAGCACGGCCTGCGCACCCTGGCCGTGCGCGCCAGCCGCGAAGAGGACATCGCCGCCGCCAATGCGCTGGATCTGCCCGTGCTGCCACCCTCCGGCGCCCGCGAGCGGGTCATCGACCCTGCACCGAAGCCCGTCGAGCCGCCCAAGCCTGTCGAGCCGGAAGTCAAGCCGACCCGCGTGGTCACCACACCGGTGCGCGGCGGCCAGCAGATCTATGCCCAGGGCTGCGATCTGGTGGTGCTGGCCCCGGTCAGTGCCGGCGCGGAACTTCTCGCAGATGGCAACATCCATGTTTACGCCCCGATGCGCGGCCGGGCTCTGGCCGGGGTCAAGGGCAATCGTCAGGCGCGGATTTTCTGTCAGCAGATGGGTGCCGAACTGCTCTCCATCGCCGGCCAGTACAAGGTCGCCGAGGACCTGCGCCGTGACCCGAACTGGGGGCGTGCAGTACAGGTCGGCCTGTCGGGGGATGTGTTGAACATAACCCGTCTTTAACGGATACTGCCGCCACTTTTAACGGACACAAAGGGCACCTGGAAGCCTTCAGGCGGACTGTCAAAACAATCACCAGCACATGGCCATTTGGCATCGTTCGGCGCCTGAAGCAAACCGCTTTTCCTGCCGACCGAGCCGCACCAGAGCCCGCTACCGATTTTTTCGACAGACCGCCAGTCGCTGGCAGGTTCCTGCTTTTTATTCATTTTTGGGGTGAATCACCTTGGCCAAGATCCTCGTAGTCACATCCGGCAAAGGTGGCGTCGGTAAAACCACCACCAGCGCTGCCATCGGTACCGGCCTCGCCCTGCGCGGCCACAAGACCGTCATCGTCGACTTCGACGTCGGCCTGCGTAACCTCGACCTGATCATGGGCTGCGAACGCCGCGTGGTGTATGACTTCGTCAACGTCGTCAATGGCGAAGCCACCCTCACCCAGGCCCTGATCAAGGACAAGCGCCTCGAGAACCTCTACGTGCTGGCCGCCAGCCAGACCCGTGACAAGGACGCCCTGACTCAGGAAGGCGTCGAGAAGGTCATCAACGAACTGCGCGAAAACTTCGAATACGTGGTCTGCGACTCGCCGGCCGGTATCGAGAAAGGCGCTCACCTGGCCATGTACTTCGCTGACGAAGCCATCGTGGTGACCAACCCGGAAGTGTCCTCGGTACGTGACTCCGACCGCATGCTGGGCCTGCTGGCCAGCAAATCCCGTCGCGCCGAACAGGGCGGTGACCCGATCAAGGAACACCTGCTGCTGACCCGCTACAACCCGGAGCGCGTGACCCGTGGGGAAATGCTCGGCGTGGAAGACGTCGAGGAAATCCTCGCCATCCGCCTGCTCGGCGTGATTCCGGAGTCCCAGGCCGTGCTCAAGGCGTCCAACCAGGGCGTGCCGGTCATTCTCGATGACCAGAGCGATGCCGGCCAGGCTTACAGCGATGCCGTGGATCGTCTGCTCGGCAAGGAAGTGGCACACCGTTTCCTTGATGTGAAGAAGCAGGGCTTCCTGCAACGTCTATTTGGAGGTCGCGAATGAATATTTTTGACTTCTTGCGTTCGCGCAAGAAGGAAGCCACTGCCTCCATCGCCAAAGAGCGCCTGCAGATCATCGTTGCCCACGAACGTGGCCAGCGCACTCAACCGGACTACCTGCCTGCCCTGCAGCAGGAACTGGTCGAAGTGATCCGCAAGTACGTTGCCATCGACTCCGATCAGGTTCAGGTCGCACTGGAAAATCAGGGCAGCTGTTCGATTCTGGAATTGAACATTACCCTCCCTGATCGTTGATCCGCATACCGTAGGGTGGGTTAGCAGCGCCTGGTAGTGATCGTCACTTCACAACCAGAGTCAGTGCGCTGCGTAACCCACCAAGCGATGCCGGAGACGGCATCGCCCATATGCGTTAAACAGCTTCACGAATGGCGGCCTCGATGGCCGCTTTTCGTTTTTACCGCCCAACCGAAAGAACGCCCATGCCGCTCAGCCAAATCGAAATCGTCCATCAGGATGCTGCTCTGCTGGTGATCAACAAGCCCACCCTGCTGCTCTCGGTGCCCGGCCGCGCCGAAGACAACAAGGATTGCCTGGTCACCCGCCTGCAGGAAAACGGCTACCCCGAAGCGCGCATCGTGCACCGCCTCGACTGGGAAACCTCCGGCCTGATCGTCCTCGCCCGAGATGCCGACAGCCACCGCGAGCTGTCCCGACAGTTCCACGACCGCGAAACGGAAAAAGCCTACACCGCCCTCTGCTGGGGCTCGCCGGACGGCGAAAGCGGCAGCATCGACCTGCCACTGCGCTATGACCCGCCGACCAAGCCGCGCCACGTGGTCGACCACGAACAGGGCAAGCACGCCCTGACCTTCTGGCGCGTACTCGAGCGCCATGCCGAGCACAGCCGCGTCGAACTGACTCCGATCACCGGCCGCTCACATCAGTTGCGCGTACACATGCTGTCCATCGGTCATCCGCTGCTCGGTGACGGTCTCTACGCCCACGAGCAGGCCCTGGCCGCCTACCCGCGCCTGTGCCTGCACGCCAGCATGCTCAGCCTGACCCACCCGCAGAGCGGCGAACGCCTGCGCTTCGAGTGCCCGGCGCCGTTCTGATGAACGCCCGACGCTTCTACGAAAACACCCGCAATACGCCAGCGCTGCCATCGCTGCTCCTGGCCCTGGATCACTGGCGCGATGCTCCCGGCCAAGCCATCGACCTGGGCTGCGGCGCTGGCCGCGACACGCTGGAGCTGCTGCGTCGCGGCTGGCAGGTACAGGCCATCGACGCAGAACCGCTGGCATTCGAGTACCTGAACGCGCTGGTGCCACTGGAACATCAGGCCGCGCTGCAGACCCGCTGCAGTACATTCCAGAGCGTCGAGCTGATGCCAGCCGAGCTGATCAACGCCAGCTTCTCACTGCCTTTTTGCCCACCGGGAGCGTTCCCGGAACTGTGGCAGCGTATCGAGCGAGCCCTCGAGCCAGGTGGCCTGTTCGCTGGCCACTTCTTCGGTGAGCGCGACGACTGGGCAACGGACGGCCTGACTATCCATACCCGCCACGAAGTCGAAGACCTGTTCACAGGCTGGCAGATCATCGACCTGCAGGAAATCGACCGCCAGGGCCAGACCGCCGTCGGCAGCAGCAAGCACTGGCACCTGTTCGCGGTGGTGGCCAGGCGCTGATTGCGCTCGTAAATCCGCTCCTGGGCATCACTGTGCTCGACGCCAGATTACGCCTGACGTCCCGGGCAACGTGCCGCCGTTCAGAACGGTCGGCTTCCCGCCAGGCTGATGCGTTGCAGGCGCCTGCGCTGCTCGGCAGGGAATGCGTTGCGTGCATGCAGGGTGGCCTGGTTGTCCCAATAGACGATATCGCCCACGCTCCAGCGATGGCTGTAAGACAGTTCAGGCCTGGCCAGGTGCTCGCGCAGTCGCGCGATCAGTGCCTGGCCACGCTCGGGTGCCACGCCAACCAGCTCCACCTCCGTACGCGCACCGAGATAGAGCAGGCGCTTGCCGCTCTCGGGGTGGGTGCGCACCAGAGGGTGCTCGGTGCCCTGGATCGGTTCGATGTCCGGCGTGCGGTAGGCAATCGACCCCATGCGGCCATAGTCACCGTTGCGGATGCGCACGAATGGGTTGTAGTTGATGAGCCGCAATCCCTCGATCTCGGCCTTGGTCTGCTCGTCCAGCGTGCTGTAGGCCAGGGCCAGGTTGGTCCATACCGTTTCTCCGCCGTGCTGCGGCACCTCCTGGGCATACAGCAACGAGCCGCTCGAGGGCGTGGGCGTCCAGTGATGATCCGAGTGGGCCGACAGCTCGCTATGGCCGAGTTCGCCGTCGTCGGTGTTGGCTACCTTGACGATATCCGGTGCCTTGCCGTCCGCGCCCGACGACAGCACCAGAAAGTCCGGATGGGGCTGGAATACCGAACCGAACCAGGAAGTGAAACGCAGGAACTGCGCCTCATCGAGCTGCTGGTCGCGGAAGATCAGAATGTGGTGGTCACGTAGCGCCTGCTTGAGTTGCAGGATCTGCGCCGGGCTCGGTGACTGCCGTGCATCGAGGCCATGGACGATCGCGCCCAGCGGAGCCTGCTGGGGCTCGATGCGAAAGTCATCATGGCTCGCTGTCTGCTGCAGCGGGTGGGCGGTCTGGGTCATGGTGGTGCGCCTCGTGAAGATGGGTTGCCCTGCCACCTCGGTGGCAGGCGCGGATCAGGATTTGCTGATGGTTCTGCTGCGCTGGCCGCTGATGCTCACCGGCACGTCACCGGCCAGCGTTACGCGGCGCACCACGCGAGGCTGGTCACCGTAGTCGTTGACGGCATAGTGCTGGGTCGCGCGGTTGTCCCAGATGGCGACGTCACCCGCGCGCCAGCGCCAGCGAACGGTGTTTTCCAGGCGTGTCACGTAGCCCTGAAACACCTCGAACAGACGCTGCGAATCGCTCTGCGAGAGCCCCTTGATCCGCTTGACGAAATGACCGAGCAGCAAGCTGCGCTCACCGCTTTCAGGGTGCACGCGTACCAGCGGGTGCTCGGTCTCGTAGACCGTGGAGGCGAAGACCTTGCGGTACTGCTCCAGGCGCACCGGGTCGGCATCCGGGCGTTTCGCCGCATAGTCGAAATCGTTGCTGTGCACTGCCCACAGCGTGTCGGCCAGCACGCGCAGCGCCTCGGGAAGATCCTCGTAGGCGGCACTGGTATTGGCCCATACGGTATCGCCACCGGCAGCCGGCACTACCACCGCGCGCAGGATCGAAGCCTTGGGGTAGGCATCGACAAAGGTCACATCGGTGTGCCAGGTGTTGGCTCTGGTGCCGTGGGCGCTATCGAGTTCCAGCAGGTAGCGGCTGCCGTCACGCACCGGCACGGTGGGATGGGCGACAGGCTCGCCAATGCGCTTGGCGAACGCTTCCTGCTCGGCGTCATCCAGCGCCTGATCGCGGAAAAACAGCACCTTGTGGCGCAGCAGCGCTCGTTCGATGGCCGCCACGTTGGCTTCGTCGAGGTTCGCGGACAACTGCACTCCACGCACTTCGGCGCCGATGCGGCCAGCGACGGGAAACAGATCCAGCTCTGCAGGCGGGGTTGATACGGCGACAGCTTGAGTCATGACGTGCTCCTTGAGGGCGCTTAGAAGTCGTAACGCAGGGTCAGGCCTGCCGTACGTGGCTGGCCGACCGACGCGGTGTAGGAACCGTTGGTGAAGGCGAATGCGGTGAGGTAGTAGTCCTGATCCGTGACGTTGCGCATCCACAGCGAGGTATCGAGTTCGCCGTCGCCCAGGTCGACACGCACCCCAGCGGAGAGATTGAGCAGGCCGTAACCGTCGATCGTCGACAGATCGGAGTTGTCCAGGGTGCCTTCGGCCTCGGAGCGGTAGGCGTAACCGGCGGTCACGTATGGCCGCAGGCCGCTGTCCAGCTGCCAGAGATACTCACCATTGAGGTTGCCGATCCAGCGTGAAGCGCCAACCACCCGTTCGCCGGTGAGGTCGCAGACCGCTGCAGCGTTGACCGTGCTGACTTCGCCTGGGCAGGGCGCATTCTTGAAGCTCAGGTAGGTGACGTCGTTGAACGAACCGTTGAAGTTCAGGGTAAGCCCCCGAATCGGCCGATAGCTGGTTTCCAATTCCAGACCACGCGAGCGCACACTGCCGGCGTTGGCCATAACCGAGGTGGCCGTCAGCGAGCCCGGCGGCGTGGTCAGCGTGGTGGCCTGGTAGCCATGAATGCCCGTCCAGAACAGGTTGGCATTGAACTGCAGGCGGCCGCCGAGCAGCGTGCTCTTGAAGCCAAGTTCGGCATCGTTGGCGCGTTCCGGCCCGACCACCAGGGAATCACTGCCAAGGCCCGCCTGGGGTGCGACCAGATTGACCCCGCCGGATTTTTCGCCATGGGCCAGCGAGGCATAAGCGAGCAGGTTGTCGCTGGCCCGGTAGCTGAGGCTGATCAGGCCAGACGGCGCCGCGTTGTGCAGGCCGAACTCACCGGTATCCAGCCCGCCCATCTGGCGCTGGCGAATGGCATCCACGGCCGGCGCCAGGTTGGCGCCGCCCTGCGGGGCGAAGCGGTGCAGGCGCGCTTGCTTCTCTTCGTAGGTACCGCGTACACCGATGGTCAGATCCAGACGCTCGGTCAGGTGCCAGTTGCCCTGAGCGAACAGCGCGAAGCTGTCGGTGACGATCTTGCCGTTGGTCTGCGTGGTGACATCGTTGAACACCCCACGATTGACGCCCGTCAGGAACAGGTCGGCCTGCGGACCGTAACGTTGCACCGTCTTGTTACCCAGGTTCTGGCGGAACATATAAGCGCCAAGCACGTAGTCGAAGCGTTCGCCAGTCGGCGAGGCCAAGCGGATTTCCTGAGAGAACTGCCGGTCATGCACCTCCACTCCGCCATGGCGAATCGCGGATTGATCGGTGAGGTCGGTGTCGTTGAGCGGGCTGAAATGCCAGTAGCGGTAGCCGCTGATGGAGGTCAGCGTATAGCCGCCGTCGAGCTGCCAGTTGGCCTCCAGCGAGGTGCCGCCCTGCCAGACGTTGACCGCCTGATCGGAATCGATATTCACCTCGCGCTTCTTGATGTCGTACTGCGGGTTGGCGCCGATCAGCGCAGCGCGCTCGCGGAAACGGTCGGACACCCCGTACAGCGCCCACACGCCATTGGTGGATTTTTCCTGGTTGTAATCGGTGATCCAGCGCAGGCTGAAATCCTCGTTCGGCTCGAACAGCAGCTGTCCGCGCAGGCCTTCCCGCTCGCCCCCCAGAAAGGTGCGGCTGTCATGCTGGTTGTCGATGTAGCCGTCTTCTCGAGTACGGTAGAACGACAGCCGCCCGGCCAGGGTATCGGTGAGGCCACCGGAGACGCTGCCCTTGCCCTGGAAGTAGCCGCGTTCGCCACCCGAGATTTCGAAGCTGCGCTCCGGCGTGAACGTCGGTTTGCGGGTCGTGATGTTGATCACTCCCGCCGTGGTGTTCTTGCCGAACAGCGTACCCTGCGGCCCGCGCAGCAACTCCAGTTGCTCGACGTCGAGCAGGTCGAACACCGCCATGCCGGGGCGACCCAGGTAGATGTTGTCCAGATAGATGCCGGCGCTGCCCTCGAGCCCGTCACTGGCCGGGTTGTTGCCGATGCCGCGTACCGCGACGCTGGACTGGCGGGCGTGGATGTAGGCGACGTTGACGCTGGGCAGTACCTGCTGCAGTTCCTGCACGCGATAGACCTTCTGCGACTCCAGCATGGCGCCGCTGAGCGTGGTGATCGGCGTGGGTACGTCCTGAGCGTCCTCTTCGCGACGGCGCGCCGTGACCGTCACCTTCTGCAGGGCGGCATCATCCTGCGCAACGCTGGCTTGCGCCGCGGCGCTCTGCGCATGCAGCGGGCCGCTGGCGGCCAACCCGGCCACGGTCAGAAACAGAGTCAGGGCGTAATCGGCAGAGGCGATGCGTGGCACGATGGCCGTGCGCCCGGCAAGGCGGCGCCGGATGAAGGGTGGTGTCGAACTCATCAATCGTGATCCTTGATCATGGCGCGCGGAAAGCAGGCCGCACGAAGCCGTGCCACATGAATGCGTGGCCCTATGGAAAGGCAGGTTCTAAGGGAGGTGACGGGTGAACCCGATCAACCAGGGCGACAACGCCACGCAGGGGCCGGGCTCGAGGCCGAGACATCGACATTCATGGGCAGATCCTTGCACTCGCTCAGCAGGCTAATATTCAATCTAGTTCTATTTAAATAATAAAATTGCGTTTGACGGAATAAGAGTCTGCATTTAAAACCACCGGCCATGGCACTCGCAAATGCTTAAAACCTATTTTTCAAATGCCGGGAATGCATCATGGATCTGCGCCAGCTTCGCTACTTCATCGCCCTGACAGAGCACCGCAGTTTCGTTCGCGCAGCGGAAGCCATGAGCATCACGCAACCGGCCTTCAGCCGCAGCATTCAAGGGCTGGAACACGAGTTCGGCTGCCAGCTGGTGGATCGCGGCAGCAAGGACCTGCGGCCAACTCCCGAGGGTCAGGTGGTGCTGCAGCATGCCCTCGCCCTGGTGCAGGGTGCGAGCAACCTCGCCAACGAAGTCAGCCAGATGAGCAAGCTCGATGCCGGTGAACTGCACTTCGGCTCGGGCCCGGTGCCTGCGGCAAAACTGGTGCCCGACAGCCTGATGCAGTTCATGGCTCGCTATCCGGGCATTCGCCCGCGGCTACTGGTCAATAACTGGGAAAGCCTGGGGCGCAGCCTGAGCCGCAACGAGATCGAATTCTTCATCGCCGACATCCGCCCGTTTCACGCCGATCCGAACTTCCAGGCCTACGCCCTCACGCCTCGCCCGACGGTGTTCTTCTGCCGGGCCACGCACCCGCTGGTAGCCAAGGAAAGCCTGTCGACCAACGACCTGTTCGAGTACCCGCTGGCAGCCGTGCGCATCCCCATGGGCACGCGCAAGGCCTTGGCCAACCTGAGCGGCAAGGCCAGCTTCGAACAGCACATCGAGTGTGAGCATTTCCCGCTGCTGGAGCAGATAGTGCGCAACACCGACGCCATTGGCGTCGGCCCGCTGGAGGCGCTGCACGAGAGCCTGGCGCGCGGCGAACTGGTGCGCCTGGCGTTGCGCAACCTGCCACAGAGCATGACGCTGCAAGCTCATTGCGGCATCGTCACGCGTACGGGGTACCGACTCTCGCCGGCGGCACGGGCAATGATCGACCTGATCAAACAGTGCGATCAGGACCTGGCCGCAGCGGCAGCAGCGGCCTGAGCGTCAGGGCAGCAGAAGGAACGCCTGCAAGCCGCCCTTCAGGCTGAGCAACGGACGGGCGAGAGGATCGCGTTCAGCGACGGGCGGCGACCGCAGGTGCCGCGTTCAGCGCCGTGTCCAGGAAGCGTGGGTCGGCCCACTCGGCGACCTTGAAACCCTTGCGGATCAGACGCTGCTCGACAGCCAGATCGACCCCGGCCTGCAACCTGGCCAGGAATTCGGCATCCAGGCGCGGGTCGAACATCCGCTGCACGTCGCTGGCGTCGAGATCGCTCTGCAGCAGGGTGCGCGGGTAACCGGACAAATCGGCGACCAGCTCCACGTAAGCCTGCTTGTTGGCCTCATCACGCAGCCATCGCACCGCCTGCTGCTGGGCCTCGATCAGGCGCTGGACGACTTCAGGGTGGCGATCGACGAAGCCACCGGCGCCTACCAGCATCGCCTGCACACTGCCGGCACCGCCCAGATCGTCGGTGCTCAAAGGCAGCTCGGCCAGGCCACGCTGCTGCAGAGAGATCAGATTGGCGCCGCCCCAGGTAGCGTCGATCTGCTTGGCCGCCAAGGCGGCCGACGACGCATTGCCGTCCAGGTTGATCACCTGCAGGTCACGCTCGCGCAGGCCCTGACTGGCCAGTGCCTGAGCGAAGGACAACTGGTAGGCCGTACCCCGGAAGATCGCCACTCGTTTGCCGCGCAGATCGGCCAGGCTCTTCACCGCAGAACCAGGCACCACGCCCAGATACAGGCGAATATCGCGGGCGGTCGCACTCAGTAGCCGGGTATCGAGCCCACTGGCCTTGCCAACGATGGATGCCATGTCGCCCAGATACGCTAGGTCCACCTGGCCGTTGGCCAGTGCCTCGTTGACCACTGGCCCGGCGCCCTTGAAGAAACTCCACTGTATGGAAATGCCATCCGCCGCGAACTCTTTCTCCAGAACCTGCTGACTGCGCAGCACATCGACGATGCCACCGCCACTGTGCTTGCCACTGGCGCTGAGATCCGGAACAGCGATGCGGATCTCCTTGAGCGGCGGTTCCGCCATCACCGCCGTGCAGGCAGTCAGAGCCAGCAGCCCGGTAAATAGGGACGCAAGTACCCTGCGCAAACCAGTATCGAACCTGTGTTTCATGTTATGACGCTCCTGAACCATCGAGACCGCGACCGCCCGAGGCCACGGCTACAGCCATGAAGGCACAGGCTCCTATGCTTGCTTAAATAATAAAAAAGCAGCCGTTATGAACATTGGGAAATAAGCCACCAACGATGGGCCATCCGCCGCAGATACCTTGCGCGCATAAAAAATATGATGCGAAGGCATTGGCCAATGCCTTGGCATCCATGTGCAATGGCCGGCTAACTCCCCTCGCCCGGCCTTTCGATTCGCGAACGTGGCAAGTGCTCGGCCGATAAGCGACAATGCCGCCCCGCCAAGCGATGGCCGCCCTGTGCCGACAAAAATCGCCCGCGTACCGGATAGCCAATCGCCGACCTCCGCACCCAAGGAACTTGCATGGCCCTGCCTCGCCCGCGTTTTGCCCCGACCCTGCTCGCCATTGCGCTGAGCCCGACGCTGTCATGGGCTGCCGACTCGGTGGTCGCCCTCGACGCCACCACCATCGAAGATCAGGCCGGTGACAGCTATCAAGCACGCGGCGCCACGGTCGGAGGCTTCACGGAGACGCCGCTGCTCGATACCCCCGCATCGGTTTCGGTGGTCACCCGGCAGTTGCTCGACGACCAGCAGGCGCGCCTGCTCAGCGATGTGCTGAAGAACGATGCGTCGGTGGGCGAAGCCTATGCCCCGATCGGTTACTACGAGAACTTCGTGGTGCGCGGTTTCTCGCTGAATGCCGCCAACAGCTACCGGGTCAATGGTCGCAGCGTGGTCGGCGAACAGAACGTGGCACTGGAGAACAAGCAGCAGGTCGAGCTGCTCAAGGGGTTGTCCGGCCTGCAGAGCGGCGTGGTCGAGCCCGGCGGGCTGGTCAACTACGTGACCAAGCGTACCGAGCAAGTGCGCTCGCTGAGCGTGGCCAGCAATCAGGATGGCGAGCGCTATATCGCCGCCGACCTCGGTCACTGGTTTGGCAACGAGCAGGAGCTGGGCTTGCGCCTCAATCTGGCCCACGAGGACATTCGCTCCTTCGTCGAGCATGCCGACGGCAAGCGCGACTTCATCTCCCTGGCGCTGGACTGGAACCTGTCGCCCAACGCCACGCTGCAACTCGACGCCGAATACCAGACCCGCGAGCAGCGCTCGGTCGCCGGGTATCAATTGCTTAGCGGCACTCAGGTGCCGAGCGGCGTCGACCCGGATAAACGCCTGGGCCATCAGAGCTGGTCGAAGCCGGTAGGTATCGACTCACTGAACCTGGGCGGGCGTTTCGAATACCGTTTCGACGACAACTGGAAAGCCGCCATCGATGCCTCGCGCAGCCAGGTGGTGATAGACGACTACAGCAGCTTTCCGTATGGCTGCAGCCCGGACTCCGGGTGCAGCGACTGGCTTGCACACTTCAGCCCGGAAGGCGGCTACGACATCTACGACTACCGCAGCCCGGACGACACCCGCCGCCATGACGAACTGCAGGCCACGCTATCGGGCGCCTTCACTACGGGCACGATCGGCCACGAGCTGACCGTAGGCAGCAGTGCACTGCGTCGCACGGTGGATCGGCGCAGTTCGGTAAACGTGCCAATCGGCACCGGCAACATCAATGAAGACGTTGCCGACTTCGCCCCGACCGACGTCCCGCTCAACCCCAAGAATCGCCGACTCGACAGCCGCCAGTACGGCCTGTTCTTCAGCGACCGCATCAGCTTCGACGAGCACTGGCAGGTGCTGCTCGGCGGGCGTCAGGTGCGTCTGGACGAAGAAGCCTTCACCAGCAGCGGCATCAGTGACCGCCGCACCCGGCGCAGCGAATTGCTGCCCAATGCCGCGCTGCTCTACAAGCCGCAGGCCGACACCACCTTGTATGTGAGCTACAGCAAGGGCCTGTCCCTGGGCGGCGAAGCGCCGTGGTTCACCACCAACAATGGCGAAATTCTCGCGCCGACCATTTCCCGCCAGCTGGAAGCAGGCTTCAAGCGTGACTGGCAGGGCCTGAGCCTGGGCGCAGCGCTGTTCCGTATCGACCAGGCGCTGCAATACAGCCGCCCCAACGACGATGGCACCCTGACCTACGTGCAACAGGGCAAGCAGCGCAATATCGGCCTGGAGCTCTCCGCCAGCGGACAGGCCGCCCGCGATCTGCAACTGTCGGCCAGCGCTGCGGTGATTCGCGCCCGAGCGATCGACAGCGGCACCGAAGCCTATGAAGGCCATCAGGCGGTCAACGTACCGCGCGTGCGCGCCAGCCTGTCGGCCGATTACCGGATCCCCGGCGTCCAGGGCCTGTCGCTGCTCGGCGGCCTGCAGTACAGCGGCAGCAAGTACGCCAACCCGAGCGGCACGGTGAAGGTCGCCGACTACACGGTATTCAACCTCGGCAGCCGTTACACCACGCGTATAGAAGGCTATGAAACGGTATTGCGCCTGACCGTCGACAACCTGTTCGACAAACGCTACTGGCGCGACACCGGCGCCTACCAGGGCGATGGCTACCTGTTCCCGGGCGACCCGCGCACCGCACGCCTGTCCGCCACCGTGAGTTTCTGACGCAACGTTTAACCTGTGGGAACGGGCCATGCCCGTGATTTCGCGGGCGTGGCCCGCTCCCACAATGAACAGCTGCGAGCCGTAGGGTGGGCTTCAGCCCACCAATATGGCGCGCAACGCGCAAATGTGGCCGTCCGCTACCGACGTTTTGCGGCCGTTTCATCTGAACCAGTGTCGGAAACACAAGGAGCATCCCAAATGCGTGGCACGCCATCGTTATTGACCTTCTGCTTGCTGGCAAGCCTGCTGACTGGCTGCCAGCAAACACCCAAACCGCATGATCAGCTCGACGCGGTACTGTGGACGCAAACCTCCATCGAGCACGAGCTGCTCTATCGCCAGGTCTACGCCGCCGCGACCCGTCAGTTGCAACCTGCGCTGGCCGATCCGCACTGGGATGCCCTGGCACAACCGCCGCGCAACCTGGCGGGCCTGCCGCCCGCGCTGATCGTCGATATCGACGAAACGCTGCTCGACAACACGCCCGTGAATGCCAAGTCGGTAGTCGATGGCGGCCCTTATGACTACGCCGAATGGTATCGCTGGGTGGCCAAGGCCGAAGCCCGCGCCCTGCCCGGCTCGGTAGCCTTCCTGCAGGCGGCTGCCAAGCTTGGCATCAGCGCCTATTACCTGACCAATCGCGAGCCCGGCCAGGAAGCCGACACCCTGCGCAACTTGCGCCAGGCGGGTTTCCCCATCGTGGACGAAGGGCAAATCCTCACTGCGGGAACCGCCATCGGCGGTTGCCAGAGCGCCGGGTCGGACAAGACCTGTCGCCGCCAGTGGGTCGGCGAGCGCGCTCGGGTTCTGCTGCTGGTGGGCGACAGCTACGGCGACTTCATCGCCACGCCCAATCGCCTGGGCGAGCAACGCCAGAGCGTAGCGCCCTATCAGGCCTGGTTCGGCCAGCGCTGGTTCCTGTTGCCCAACCCAACCTATGGTGGCTGGTACACCGCACCCTATGGAGATCGCGATGAACTGCCGGACGCGCAGAAACGCGCCCTGAAGCACAGGGCGCTGATCCTGCCCTGAAACCGATCGGATCCATGCATACCGTCGGCGGGGCGCGTGCCGAAGGCGAGCTGCCGCGCATTTGCATATTGCAGGCCAACGTTCACGAATAAACCCTACATATTGTGTTTATGTGACGAAGTGAATTTCCCTCGCCGGCCCCGGAAAAAAAACTGCCTGCGGCAATCGGGCCGCCAACTCTGCCATCGCCAGTATTCATGGGCTTTTGCGCCACTTACCCCGCATTAACCCACAGATTTATCCACAGGCCTTAGGGGTTGCCTTAGCTCCCCCATCGCACTATCTTGTATCCCCAGCTCGCCAAACACCTACATGTTGGGTTTTTGGCCAAAATGGACCCAAGCATAGATGCCCTGAAAAAGTCCATGCCCAGAGTCGTTTCGGTGCACTGAACGGTCACCGGCCATCGCACTCCGGCAAGCAGATACACAGCGTCACCGAACGACCCAGGTCGGTCGGCCCATACAGAACACCGCTCGCCACGCTTGCACCGGCAACACTACATCTAGTGACCGCGCGCAGCAGGAAGCACAGGTTAAGCCAGGGATGAAGCGTTCCGGCATCGAAACAGTACCGACTGCCGCTGTGCATGAAGCCAGCCAGTCCATCAACGCCTTTTTGCAACACCCTGCTGCCAGCCTTGTGCAGGCCTCAGGCTTTGTCGATTGGAATGAAAGCCAGGTACCACGTAACGATCAGCGGCAGAACGCTCACCTCTGAAAATTTCATTGATCATGGAGACCTTCATGCATACCGACACCACCCGCGAGAACCCTCAGGCCCAGGCGCCTCAGGGTGAAGACGCCAACCAGGCACTGGCTGCGACCGCACCAGGCCAACTGCGTGTGATCAAGCGTAACGGCACCGTCGTGCCGTACACCGGTGACAAGATCACCGTCGCCATCACCAAGGCGTTTCTCGCAGTGGAAGGTGGCAATGCCGCCGCCTCCTCGCGTATCCATGACACCGTTGCCCGTCTGACCGAGCAGGTCACCGCGACCTTCAAGCGTCGCATGCCGTCGGGCGGCACCATCCACATCGAAGAGATCCAGGATCAGGTCGAACTGGCCCTGATGCGCTCCGGCGAACAGAAAGTTGCCCGCGACTACGTGATCTACCGCGAAGGCCAGGCCAACAAGCGCAAGACCACCGACGCCGCCGATGGCATCGCTCAGCCGCACCCGAGCATCCGCGTGACCCTGGCTGACGGCAGCCTGGCACCGCTGGACATGGGTCGCCTCAACACCATCGTCACCGAAGCCTGTGAAGGCCTGCTGGAAGTCGACGGCGCGCTGATCCAGAAAGAAACCCTGAAGAACCTGTACGACGGCGTTGCCCAGAAAGACGTCAACACCGCGCTGGTGATGACCTCCCGCACCCTGGTCGAGCGTGAGCCGAACTACAGCTACGTCACCGCCCGCCTGCTGATGGACAACATCCGCGCCGAAGGCCTGAGCTTCCTCAACGTCGCCGCCAGCGCCACTCACCACGAGATGGCCGAGCTGTACGCCAAGGCCCTGCCCGCCTACGTCGAAGCTGGCGTCGAGTTCGAACTGCTCGATCCGAAACTGAAAACCTACGACCTGGAAAAACTGGGCAAGGCGATCAACCACGAGCGTGACCAGCAGTTCACCTACCTGGGCCTGCAGACCCTGTACGACCGTTACTTCATCCACAAGGACGGCATCCGTTTCGAACTGCCCCAGGTGTTCTTCATGCGCGTGGCCATGGGCCTGGCCATCGAAGAGCCGAAGAACCGCGAAGACCGCGCCATCGAGTTCTACAACCTGCTGTCGTCGTTCGACTACATGGCCTCCACGCCGACCCTGTTCAACGCCGGCACCCTGCGTCCGCAGCTGTCCAGCTGCTACCTGACCACCGTGCCTGACGACCTGGGCGGCATCTACGATGCCATCCGCGACAACGCCCTGCTGAGCAAATTCGCCGGCGGCCTGGGCAACGACTGGACTCCGGTTCGCTCGCTGGGCGCCTACATCAAGGGCACCAACGGCAAATCCCAGGGCGTCGTGCCGTTCCTCAAAGTGGTCAACGACACCGCCGTGGCGGTCAACCAGGGCGGCAAGCGCAAAGGCGCCGTGTGTGCCTACCTGGAAACCTGGCACATGGACATCGAAGAGTTCATCGAGCTGCGCAAGAACACCGGTGATGACCGTCGCCGTACCCACGACATGAACACCGCCAACTGGATCCCGGATCTGTTCATGAAGCGCGTCTTCGACGACGGCCAGTGGACCCTGTTCTCGCCAAGCGAAGTGCCGGATCTGCACGACCTGACCGGCAAGGCCTTCGAAGAGCGCTACGAGTACTACGAAGCCCTGACCGAGTACCCGGGCAAGATCAAACTGTTCAAGACCATCCAGGCCAAAGACCTGTGGCGCAAAATGCTCTCGATGCTGTTCGAGACCGGCCACCCGTGGCTGACCTTCAAGGACCCATGCAACCTGCGCAGCCCGCAGCAGCACGTGGGCGTGGTACACAGCTCCAACCTGTGCACCGAGATCACCCTGAACACCAACAAGGACGAGATCGCCGTCTGCAACCTGGGCTCGATCAACCTGCCGAACCACATCACTGACGGCAAGCTGGACACCGCCAAGCTGGCGCGCACCGTGAAGACCGCCGTGCGCATGCTCGATAACGTCATCGACATCAACTACTACTCGGTGCCGCAAGCGCGCAACTCCAACTTCAAGCACCGTCCGGTCGGTCTCGGCATCATGGGCTTCCAGGACGCGCTGTACCTGCAGCACATCCCGTACGGCTCCGACGCCGCCGTCGACTTCGCCGACAAGTCCATGGAAGCGGTCAGCTACTACGCCATCCAGGCTTCCTGTGACCTGGCCGACGAGCGTGGCGCCTACGAAACCTTCCAGGGTTCGCTGTGGAGCAAGGGCGTTCTGCCGCTGGATTCCCAGCAGATCCTCATCGAGGCCCGTGGCCAGAAGTACATCGACGTCGACCTGAACGAAACCCTGGACTGGGCACCGGTGCGTGCTCGCGTGCAGAAAGGCATTCGTAACTCGAACATCATGGCCATCGCGCCGACCGCGACCATCGCCAACATCACCGGCGTATCGCAGTCCATCGAGCCGACTTACCAGAACCTGTACGTGAAATCGAACCTGTCGGGCGAATTCACCGTGATCAACCCCTACCTGGTTCGCGACCTCAAGGCGCGCGGCCTTTGGGACTCGGTCATGATCAACGACCTCAAGTACTACGACGGCTCCGTGCAGCAGATCGAGCGTATCCCGCAAGAACTGAAAGACCTGTACGCCACCGCCTTCGAAGTCGACACCAAGTGGATCGTCGATGCCGCCAGCCGTCGCCAGAAGTGGATCGACCAGGCGCAATCGCTCAACCTGTACATCGCTGGCGCCTCGGGCAAGAAGCTCGACGTGACCTACCGCATGGCCTGGTACCGTGGTCTGAAAACCACCTACTACCTCCGTGCCCTGGCCGCGACCAGCACCGAGAAATCGACCATCAACACCGGCAAGCTCAACGCCGTGTCCAGTGGTGGCGACCAGGGCCTCAGCGCAGCACCTGCTGCCGCGCCGGCCACCCAGGCCTCCCCTGGCCCGGCTCCGGTTCCGAAGGCGTGCGCCATCGACGAGCCGGATTGCGAAGCCTGCCAGTAAGAGGTTGTTCAAGGCCTTGCGAGCTAGAGCGATACAAGGCAAAAACAAGCGAGGAAGCGAAGTTTAGGAGTAGTAAATGAGCATTCCGAGCTTGTTTTTAACGCAGTAGCGCCGACGCGCAGCAGGTCGTGGACGGACTCTTAAAGGTACCAGCCGGGTTGCAGCCTTCACTGCAACCCGGCACCGATAACGCGAAGCCAGGCGCAGCCCTGGCAATAATCAGCCGTAGCGCTCTGCGTGCACCGCGAGCCACCGACGATTAGCCACTATCCACACAGGCCGGCTCTCACGCCGACCCTCTAGCAGGAGCCAACCCATGCTGAGCTGGGATGAATTCGACAAGGAAGACGGCGCTGAAGCTGCCGCTCCGAAACAGACCGCCGCACAAGCCAGTGCCGACATGAGCCTGGAAAGGCTCAACCAGGTCGGCGACGCCGCCGCCCTCGAAGCCCGTGCCATCGACGCCAATGACTCCGATGCCATTGCCCGTGCGAAAAAGGCCCTGAACGACCTCGACATCCAGGAAGGCCTGGACGAGCTCGAAGGCACCTCCGCACGCGTGGAAGTCGGCGACAAGCAGATGATCAACGCCCGCGCCGACCTCAACCAGCTCGTACCCTTCAAGTACGACTGGGCCTGGCAGAAGTATCTGGATGGTTGCGCCAACCACTGGATGCCGCAGGAAGTGAACATGAACGCCGACATCGCCCTGTGGAAATCCACAGACGGTCTCAGCGAAGACGAGCGCCGCATCGTCATGCGCAACCTCGGCTTCTTCTCCACCGCCGACAGCCTGGTTGCCAACAACCTGGTACTGGCCGTGTACCGCCTGATCACCAACCCCGAGTGCCGCCAGTACATCCTGCGCCAGGCCTTCGAGGAAGCGATCCACACCCACGCCTACCAGTACTGCATCGAATCGCTGGGCATGGATGAAGGCGAGATCTTCAACATGTACCACGAGATCCCGAGCGTCGCGAAGAAAGCCTCCTGGGGCCTCAAGTACACCCGCTCGATCTCCGACCCCAAGTTCGAAACCGGCACCCCGGAAACCGATCGCCAGTTCCTCAAGAACCTGATCGCCTACTACTGCGTACTGGAAGGCATCTTCTTCTACTGCGGCTTCACCCAGATCCTCTCCATGGGCCGTCGCAACAAGATGACCGGCACCGCCGAGCAGTTCCAGTACATCCTGCGCGACGAATCCATGCACCTGAACTTCGGTATCGACGTGATCAACCAGATCAAGATCGAGAACCCGAGCCTGTGGGACGCGCAGATGAAAGACGAAGCGACCCAGATGATTCTGCAGGGCGCCCAGCTGGAAATCGAATACGCCCGCGACACCATGCCCCGCGGCGTGCTCGGCATGAACGCCGCGATGATGGAGGACTACCTCAAATTCATCGCCAACCGCCGCCTGACCCAAATCGGCCTGAAAGAAGAATACCCAGGCGCCAGCAACCCGTTCCCGTGGATGAGCGAGATCATGGACCTCAAGAAGGAGAAGAACTTCTTCGAGACCCGTGTGATCGAGTATCAGACTGGTGGGGCGTTGAGCTGGGATTGATGGTGATCTGACGCTCGAAATCAGTAGAGCGTGAAACAGATACCCCCAAAAGGGCTGCCAATGGCAGCCCTTTTTCATTCTCCGGCGACGCCCTGCCCATCCAGAGTGAGCGTTGCCACGCGAAGCTCGGGCCCTCAGGGAGGCTGATCCGTAAGTATTGTCGTTTGATCGTTCCCACGCTCCGCGTGGGAATGCCGCCCTCGACGCTCTGCGTCGACAACCAGCAAGTAGCCCGGAAACCCCGCAATGGTGGATGAAAAGAGCGTCATCCACCCTACGCAAGGCGGAAATCGGGGCGTAGGGTGGACAACGCGAAGCTTGTCCACCATGGTTCAGGCAACACACTGCTCAAGGATGAGCCGCCATGCCCGATTACCGCCGCGCCCGTGTTCCCGGCGCCACTTACTTCTTTACCGTCAACCTACGCGACCGCACCAGCGATCTACTGATCCGCGAGATCGACCTGCTGCGTGAGACCGTGCGGGCCACACGCTCGCGACATCCGTTCCATATCGATGCCTGGGTTGTACTGCCCGAGCATATGCATTGCCTATGGACGTTGCCGCCTGGAGACGCCAACTTCGCCTTGCGCTGGAAAGTAATCAAATTCGCCTTCGCCAAGCGCTTGCCGATCACCGAAACACTTGCAGCCAACCAGAAACGTCGGGGCGAGCGCGGTATCTGGCAGCGACGCTACTGGGGACACTTGATTTTGATCGTTCCGACGCTTCGCGTCGGAATGCAGCCCTCGACGCTCTGCGTCGACAACCAGCAAGTAGCCCGGAAACCCCGCAATGGTGGATGAAAAGAGCGTCATCCACCCTACGCGAGGCGGAAATCGGGGCGTAGGGTGGACAACGCGAAGCTTGTCCACCATGGTTCAGGCAACACACTGCTCAAGGATGAGCCGCCATGCCCGATTACCGTCGAGCCCGTGTTCCCGGCGCCACTTACTTCTTTACCGTCAACCTACGTGACCGCACCAGCGATCTACTGATCCGAGAGATCGACCTGCTGCGTGAGACCGTGCGGGCCACACGCTCGCGACATCCGTTCCATATCGATGCCTGGGTGGTACTGCCCGAGCATATGCATTGCCTATGGACGTTGCCGCCTGGAGACGCCAACTTCGCCTTGCGCTGGAAAGTAATCAAATTCGCCTTCGCCAAGCGCTTGCCGATCACCGAAACACTTACAGCCAACCAGAAACGTCGGGGCGAGCGCGGTATCTGGCAGCGGCGTTACTGGGAGCACTTGATTCGTGATGAGCTGGATTACCAGCGACACTTCGACTACATCCACGTCAATCCGATAAAACATGGACATGTCGAACACCTGTTGGATTGGCCCTATTCAAGCTTCCATAGAGCAGTGGCAATGGGCGTTTATCCCAAAGACTGGTGTGCCGAAGTGGATGGTGGCGATTACGGCGAGTAAGTAACCCGGACAACACCCATGGTGGATGAAAAGAGCGTCATCCACCCTACGCACTGTACGCGGAGCGTACCCAACGACATGCCCACGCAGAGCGTGGGAGCGAGCATTCTTCGCCCGCTTTATTTGCCTTTCTTCTTGGCAATCGCCTTCATCCGCGTCGCCGCCTTCTGCACGGTGGCCATTTTCTCGGGGCGTTTCATGCCGCGCCATTTGCGGATCTCCTCTCGGGTGCGGCCGCAGCTCACGCACATTTCGCTGTTGAGCTGGCACAGCGACACGCAGGGATTTTCAATGTCCTTGGCCACGTTTGCCCCTTGCCGGTTGCTCGACCGAAAACGCCACATGGTCGGCGGTGCGTGTCACGCTGATACCTACCTCCTCGAAAGCAGCCAGGGTCAGCGCCAGCATTCTCGCCTCGTCCGCACAGGCGAGTGCCTTTGCCTTGTTGGCCTCGGTATCGAACATCCACGTCACGCTCAGGCTCTGCGGAAAGCGCTCGTAGTCCACGTCATGGGTGAGCCACTGGAAGCCGACGATCTCGCTCTTTGCCGTTTCGCAGGCATCTGTCAGCGTGCGAATCAGCTCGCGCTCGATGCCTGCATATTTTCGTTTCGAGGCTGCCATAAGGCCCTTATGGATTGGTGTTCGTTGCGGCGCCATGTTACCCGAGGTACGCGCCCTGAGATGAACAGCTCGTACCCTCTCCCTTACACAACGTCAGCGGCCACACGCGTTACAATGCCACCCGCCGTTTTATAAAGAGCCCGCCTGTCGATGTTCACCCTTACCCACCTCAATGCCACGCCGCCCGAGTCCCTCAAAGCCCAGGTGCTGCAGATGGTGGTGGACTATTTCAGTGACATCAGCCCGGTGCCGCTGACGCCCAGCAACCCGCTCTATCAGCTGTATCAATACGTGATCGGCTACGAAGTGCATCTGTACCTGCAGGCCATGGACGGCGAGGCGCACAGCCCCACGCAATTGCTGCTGGCCCTGGATGATCAGGATCCTGCCGTGCTGCTGGGTTTCGCGCTCTACCTGCCCAGCCAGGACGACGCCGAAGCCTGCACCCTCGCCTACATGGCCGTAGCGGCCAGCCATCGCCGGCGCGGTGTTGCCCGCGCCATGTTGCAACGCATCATCGAGCGCCATCCGCATATGGAGCTGGCCTGCGTGGCCGGCAAGGTGCCGACCTTCGAGGCCATGGGCTTTCAGGTGCTGGCCGCACAAGGGCCGCAGGTGCTGATGAACACCCGCGACCACCGCTCCGATGGCCTGGTGGCGGTGCAGGATCTGGCGCCGGTGTTTCAGTCCACCGAGGTGCGGCAGATCCACGCCTACTTGCTCAAACAAAACGGCAAGAAGGCCATGAGCGAAGCCGAGAAACAGCGCGACTATCACCTGGATCAGCTGACCCATCAAGCTCGTCAGCTGGTGGCAGAGCGACTTACTCCGACGCTGCACTGACGCGCTCGCACTAACGACACCTTTGTGAAATGGATCACTCACGGCCTACGGCGAGCCGTCAGAAACTGACAGCGATACCTACCTAAGGGAGCAATCATGTTCAACGATGAACAATTTCCGTCTGGACTTCTGCAAGGGACGCGGCCTGTTTTGAAATATGCAGCCGCTTGCATACTGGCGGTAATGCCCCTCTGCTCAGCCACAGCGGGCGAAGAAGAGATAAAGGGAGAACGCCAGTATCGACAAGCGGTTGAAATGCTAGAGCCGTTAGATGGGATGGTTATGGCAATGTTCAACGCCTCCAGGGCAGGCTCCCCCCCTGAAGAACTTGACGAACGGGCGGCTGCCATTTCACGGTTAGTGGCCCCAGCCGGCGAGATGCTGCAGGAGGCGTCCCGGTTCGACCACCCGATCGCGCAATATCGTCTTGCGCTGCTTCACATGTCCTTGATGCAGGGAACGGAGGACACCTGCACGTTATTGAATGAAAGCGCTGATCACGGCTTCGCGCCAGCAGCGGTTCTTCTTGCAGTGGAGTGCGTTCCCTTTGAAACCACCGCGCGCCATATGGCGCAGCTGAAAAAGGCGCCAACCGAAATAACGCGCTACACGGCGTACTACCCACAACCGACGGTTGACCTACGGTGTATTCCAAAGCGCGACGAAGGTCTCCTGCTACAGCTGGGCCAGAAAGAGGATTATCTGGCTGAGATTTATAAATTGCTTGCCGAAAGATCAGGCAGGAATACACCAGAGCGCACGCAGTACCTCAAGCAGGCCGTGGCCGCCAATGGCTGTATTTATGCAGCAAGGCGTCTTGAACGCAGACGGCCTTAATTGCAATAACAGAAAGAACGAACACCGCACGGCAAGCATTTCCACATCACCCAATAATGCTCGGCATAGGCCTTTTTCTATTCGGGTCAAGCCAGGGAAATCGCTTATGGACATCCGCTTTCTGACCTTCCCCGACTTTCACAGCGTGTACTTCTACCGCTCCATCACCCTGGCCATTCTTCTGGTAATCGGTGGCGTGGTGCTGTTCAAGGCGCCAGCCACGCGGCTGCCTGAACTACTGCTGGTCAGCGGCTGCTTGTTGCTGATGGGATGGCGGTTTGCGCTGGAATGGCGGCGGTTGAACAAGGCCGGGGCGGCCTCCATTCATAACGACGAGCTGATCGTCTCCAGCGAAAGTGGCCACCGGCAGATTCCGCTGAGCAGCGTGCGCTCTGTGACTTCGAAACACAGCCTGTTCATGGTACGGCGCTATCGCTCGTGGTCTGAGCACCTGGCGTTCGTGGAGTTCACGCTGCACAACGGCGAGCGCTTTTACACACTGGCGGAAAGTGCGGTGTTCGAATCACCAGCGGCCAAGCACAGCCTGGCAGCGATACAGGCCGCCGTGCTGGCTGCCAAGGTAAAAAGCGCAGCGGCTGAAAGCGCTGTGGCATCGGCGAAGTAGCCAACGCCACAGCGAGTGGAGCATGCCGGGCGACATACTGCGAGGCTTCAGAAACTGTAGGTGCCTGTGACCACCAGGTTGCGCGGCTCGCCGACGCGGATCTGCCCGGCGCTGGTGGCGGAGCTGTAGTAGGTGCGGTCGGTGAGGTTGTTCAGCGCGGCGCGCAGGTCCCAGTCCTTTTGGCGCAAGCCAACCAGGGCATCCCAGCGGCCGTAGCCGGGCAGCACCGTGGTGTTCTGGTTATCGGCAAAGCGACTGCCCACCAGGGTCAGGCCGGTTTCGGCGTACCAGCCCTGCTCCGGCTTCCAGGTCAGGAACAGGCTGCCGTTGCGTTTGGCGACATTGCTGACGCGGTTGCCTGCCAGGCCGTTGTTGTCCTTGACGATGGTGGCGTCCTGCAGGCCGATGCCGCCGCGGACGTACCAGTTGCCCGCCAGTTGGCCAGTGGCCGTGAGTTCGATGCCGCGCGAACGCTGCAGGCCGCTGAGGATGAACAGCCCCGGATTGTTCGGGTCGCTGGTACGGCGGTTGTAGAGTTCCAGCTCGTAGACCGCGAAGGTGGTGCTCAGGCGGTCGCCGAGCCAGTCGCTCTTCACGCCGATTTCCTTCTGGCGGGTCTGCTCCGGATCCAGGTCATTGGTATTGCCCGTGGCGTTCGGGGTGATGCCGATCTGCCCGCCGCCGACCGGCGAGTAGCTCTTGCTCCACGAGGCGTAGAAGGAGTGATCCTGCAGCGGCGTCCAGACCAGGCCGACGCGCGGGCTGATGCTGTTGTCGTCGCGGCCATCCGGGATATTGGTCAGCTTGTTGGTGGTATCCACCTCGAAGCGGTCATAGCGCAGGCCTGCCAGCAGTTGCCATTGATCGTTCAGGCGCAGTTGATCCTGCACGTAGATGGCGCGACTTTCGACTTCGGTGTGGTTGTTGCTCGAGGCCGTCATGGGGCCGGTGTGGCTCTGGTTGCGGTCCGGGTTGTAGAGGTCCAGCGTCGGCACTGCCTGGCCGCCCCGGTTGACAGCGAGCGAGGTGTAAAGCTTCGGATCGCGTCGTTGGCTGCCGATCTCGACGCCAGTCAACAAGCGGTGTTCGAGGCCAAAGGTGTCGACGGTGCCTTCGGCTTCCAGGTTGTTGAAGATATTGCGGGTGCGCAGATCCTGCTGAAAGCGCGCACGGCTCACCCGGTTGGTAACGGCATTGGCGCTGGTCAGGTAGGTGTTGTCGAAGTCGCTGTCGAGCTTGAACACGCTCAGGGTCTGACGCAGTTGCCAGTTGTCGTTCAGCTCGTAGGTGAGTTTGGAGCGCAGCGATTGGGCTTTGTCGTCGATGTAATCGCGGTCATCACCGTAGGTGGTCTCGCGCTTCACATCGGCCGGGCGCCCGTTCACGCCAGGAATGCCACGATCCGGGGTACGGTCGAAGCGGCTGTACTCGTACTGCGCCAGCCAGTTGAGCCGGGGCGTCAGCTGCCAGCTGATGGACGGCGCGAACAGCTGGCGGTGGCTGGAAACGTCGTCGCGAAAGCTGTTGGCGTCCTGATTGCCCATGTTCAAGCGCAGGCTGATGTTCTCGGTCGCATCCGCACTCAGGTCGGCGTACAGGCTGCGCATGTCTTCGCTGCCGCCCTGGGCCTCGATGCTGGAACGGCGCCCGGCTTCAGGCACCTTGCTGACACGGTTGACGATGCCGCCCTGGCTGCCGCGCCCGTAGAGCACCGCAGCCGGGCCCTTGAGCACATCGATGCGCTCGATGTTGTGCAGGTCGCGCACGTACTGGCTGTCATCACGCACGCCATCCAGATAGAAATCGTTGCTGGCCTCGAAACCGCGAATGCGCAGCCCGTCGAAGCGTGTATCCGCCCCGCTGCTGACGTTGGGAATGCCGCTTAGCGCCGTGGCCAGGTCGTTGGTGCCGTAATCGAGCACATTGGCGGTTTTCACTGAGTCGATGGCTTGCGGAACATAACGAACCGGCGTCGTGGTGCGCGTCGCAGTGCTGACTTCTTTGACGCGGGGGCTATCGGCTTGCGCGTCGACATCCGCGTTGACCGACGTTTCCGGCAGCACGGTTGGAGCCGCGTGGGTGAAGCCGGCGGTGAAAAGGAAGGAAAAGCCAAGCGCAACAGAGTTGAGACGCGGAAAGGCAGGCATGAAGGAGGCGCATCCAAGAAGGGAAAGTTATTTTTGGGGCGCGAATGATAATGCTTAATATTTACTTACGAAATAGCGTCGCATTCATATTTACATACGGCGCTCGCAGATTTTCCTGCCCGCCTGCCAAGGGATGACGGAGAACGGGAAATACACCTAGAAATACATTCCAAACTTTCTCGTTGCGGCCCTAGTCATCTGGAGTACGAGCGATTGGCTCGTACTGCCATTGAATTAAAGGGCTGCCATCATGATTCGCGACGATCGTAGTGCTCCAAACGGCTACACCAATCCTGTCTACCACGACACTGCCGCAGTAGCGCCGCTGCTCAAACGTATTTCCTGGAGTGCGGTTCTGGCCGGCGTAGTGCTGGCCATGATGGTTTCCCTGCTGCTCAGCGTGCTCGGCACGGCCATCGGCAGCGCCAGCATCGACCCGCTGCAGGAAGCCGACCCGGTATCGGGCGTGGGTACCGGCGCCGCCATCTGGGTGGTCGTCAGCTCGGTGATTTCCCTGTTCATCGGTGGTTGGGCCGCTGGCCGCCTCGCACAGCGTGAAGGTGCCTTCCATGGCCTGCTGGTGTGGGCGAGCGCTTCGCTGATCACCGTTTACCTGGTCTCCAGCGCGGTGACTGGCGTGGTACGCGGCGGCCTCAACCTGGCCGGCAGCGGTGTGTCTGCGCTGGGCAGCGGTATCGCTCAGGTGGCGCCAGCCTTGGGCGGCAAGATCCAGGACGAGCTACGCGAGCAAGGCATCGACTTCAACCTGGACGATATCCAAGGTGAACTCGAACAGGCCATGCGCCAGACCGGCAAGCCCGAGCTGAACCCGGACAACCTCGATCAGCAAGCTCAGGCCACCCAGGAGGATGCCCAGCAGACTGCCCAGCGCAGCGCTGAAAACCCGCAACAGGCAACCGAGCAACTGGGTGGCCTGCTGGACCGCATCAAGGCCAAGGGCGACCAGGCCTGGGACGCTGCCGACCGTGAAGCGCTGGTCAATCTGATCAAGGCGCGTGGCAACAAGACCGACGCCGAGGCCAACCAGATCGTCGATCAGGCCCAGGCCAGTTATCGCGAGGCATATGCCAAGTATCAGGAACTCAAAGCCCAGGCCGAGCAGAAAGCCCGTGAAGCGGCTGAAGTGGCGGCCAAGCGTGTATCCCAAGGCGCCTGGATTCTGCTCATCACCCTGGTGATCTCGGGCCTGGTCGCTGCAGGTGCCGGGGTGCTGGGTCGTCGTACTCAGCCGCCAGCCAAGGTAGTCGCTGCCGTCTGAGCCGCTTGCCGTAACGGCTGAATACTGGCTGATAAACATGCCCGCACTGGCCTCAGGCCACGCGGGCATTTTTGTTTGAGGCAACGAACTGCCCAGGCGCCGGGTGATCGGTCCTTGCAGGTTACCGGCTGTTGGTCAGCGTTTCACGCAGGCGAACAGTGCGTTACCGGAGGCCTGATCCCAGGGCAGGATCTTTTCGTAGTCATGCTCGAGCACATGCACCTCGAAGTAGGGCTCAAGGAGCGCCTGCAGCTCGGCGAACGTCACCGCGACCATGGGATGTTCGTCGTGCCAGACCAGGTGCTCATGCGCGGTGGTCTTTTCGATGCTCAGCCTCAACGACTGCTTCTCGCCCTCACCGGCGTAATGCCAACCCGAGCTGAAGGTGAACAGGCCTTCGTCGTCGTTGACGCTGTGTGCCGCGAACAGGCTGTTGTCGATTTTGCTCTTGTCGACGACGTTGAAGCAGAACAGCCCGTTGGGCTGGAGCGCGGCATGCACGCTGGCGATGCAGGCCTGGAGCCTGTCGATGCCACCGCTGTAGTGAATGGAGTAGAGAAAGCAGGTAATCAGATCGAGCCGCTCATTGACCCTGAAGTCGCACATGTCCTGCACGGCGAACTGCGCCTCGGGGCAACGCGCAGCGGCTTTGTCCAGCATGGGCTGGTTGATGTCGAGCCCGCTGCTGCGATAGCCGGCATCGAGAAAGTG
This sequence comes from Pseudomonas sp. MEJ086, assembly GCF_030209025.1. Taxonomy (NCBI): domain Bacteria; kingdom Pseudomonadati; phylum Pseudomonadota; class Gammaproteobacteria; order Pseudomonadales; family Pseudomonadaceae; genus Pseudomonas; species Pseudomonas sp. MEJ086. Next base: position 8,641 of record NZ_JARVSV010000002.1, on the reverse strand, counting down.
GCGAACATGGGGCCCGGTGCCGCAGGCCAGATCGAGGTGCCGATTGCCCCCGTTGCCGAACAGCTGCTGCAGCCGCTGAATGCAGTGGCTTTGCGCCTTGTAGTCGATGTCGGCGCACATCAGATCGTAATGATCGGACAGGTCGGTATAGAGGGCGTTGGCGGACATGGCGACCTGATGATGTGCGAGGGCTTTGCGCGGTGGCGCATCATAGCCGAAGTACCGCTGCGCGCTCGCCTCTATCGATGGGCGCGGCGCAGACTGGATAAGGCCGCCTCCATCTACCATGCTGTAGTGAACGAACACCACGCTCAAGGATGAGCCGCCATGTCGCTCTATCGCCGTGCCCGCGTTGCCGGGGCTTCGTATTTCCTTACCCTCACCCTGCTCGACCGCCGCAGTGATCTGCTGACCCGGCATATCGATCTGCTGCGGGAAACGGTACGGGCCACCAAGGACCGCCACCCCTTCCATATCGACGCCTGGGTCGTGCTGCCCGAGCACATGCATTGCGTCTGGACGCTACCCGAAGGCGACAGCGAGGTCGCCCTGCGCTGGAAGGCCATCAGGTTCGCCTTCTCGCAAGGCCTGGACAAGACCGAACCGCGCCGCCTGCACCAGTTGATCCGCGGCGAGCGTGGCCTCTGGCAACGGCGCTATTGGCGGCAACGGATCGCTGATGACCTCGACTACCAGCGCCACCTCGACTACATCCACTTCGACCCCGTCAGGCATGGCTACGTGAGCCAGGCACGGGAGTGGCCGTATTCGAGTTTTCATCGCGCGGTGCGCGATGGCCTTTACCCGGCCGACTGGACAGGTAGTGGATGCACCGATGATGAGCAGAACTGGGGAGAGTGATCGGCTCGATGGTCGCGCTCTGCCCGTATCCCGGTGTTCGAGGTGCCGCAGCGATGCGGTTGCGCGACCGCGCTGACGGGCGATGCGAAGCGTCTCAGCAGGCTTACCTACCCGGTGCGCAGGTAAGCTCGCGAATACCTTGAACGGCAGCATACGCCGGGCTCGCGATCCATTAGACTGCCCGGCAAAATAGCCCCGTGCCCTCCCTCCAGCACCCCCTCGCTCCGGTTCAATTCGATGCCCAAGGCCCACACGTACCTGATCCGCTACCCCTCTGCCAGCCTGCTGTTCGTGCAATTGCTGGGCATCGTGCTCTACCCCTTCATGGAGCGGCTGTCGGAAGGCCGTGCCATCGTGGGTGCCTTTGGCATCATCGTGCTGGCGATGTCGTTGCGCATGGTGCGCAGCAGCCCGACCATCCAGTGGATCGCGTTCACGCAAGCTGCCTGCATCCTGGCCCTGACCGTAGCCGTGGAGTTCGAATACAACACCGCGCTGGCGATTCTGCTCGCGGCCCTGGAGTCGAGCTTCTACTTCTATGCCGCTGGCGGCCTGATCGCCTACATGATGGAGGACCAGCGAGCGAGCACCGACGAGCTGTTCGCGGTCGGCGCCACCTTCACCCTGCTGGCCTGGGCCTTCGCCCACGCCTTTTCCGTGTGCCAGTTGCTCAGCCCTGGCAGTTTCACGGCGGCGATCAACCCGGAAGCGGAACGCACCTGGGTGGAGCTGCTGTTCCTGAGCTTCACCACCCTGTCGGGGGTCGGCCTGAGCGATATCCTGCCATTGAGGCCATTCGCCCGGGCGCTGGTGATGCTCGAGCAGTTCGCGGGCGTTATGTACATCGGTCTGGTGGTGACCCGTCTGGTCAGCCTGACGGTACGGCCCAAGCCGCAATGAGCGAGCCCACCAGTGGAAAACGCCATGCAGTCTGCCAGACTGCATGAAACCGGGCAGGCAGCACGATCAAGTGGCAGAGAGACAAGGCTGAGAGAAGCCTGCCATCCATCCGTTTCTTTACGTTGCCCTGCCTGAAATCGACAACCGAACGCTTACAATCGCGACCGAAAACCGTAGCCCTGTGCACTATCTGCAACGGCTCAAGCCCCCGCGATGCCCCCAACACTTCCACCCTACAAACAGGCAGGCCCGACCAGAACATGGCGTTCGATCCCTTAACCATGTTGACGATCACCATCGCCCTCGCCCTGGCGGCGGCGCTGTATCTGGCGATCGAGTGGCAGACCGTTCGTGAACCCTCCCTGCTCTTCTGGAGCGCCGGTTTCGCCCTGATCAGCGTGGGCTCGACCCTGGCCCTGTTGCGCAGCAGTGGCCTGCTGCTGGTGGGTATCTGGTTCGCCAACGGGCTGCTGATCACCGCACACTGGCTGTTTCTGGTGGGCGTGGCGCGTTTTACCGAAACGCGCCTGTCCCGGGCCTGGTACCTGATGGTGGTGGTCTGGTTCGCCATGCTGCTCCTGCCGGAGGGCCCGCTGTGGTCGAAGGTGATGCTGCTGGTCAACTCGCTGCTGGTCGCGCTGACGGCGCTCTGGGCCAGTTGGCTGCTAAGGCCTCAGGGCAAATCGCTGGGTGCCGGTGCCGCGCAGTTGCGCTATGTGCTGCTGGGCCACGGCCTGTTCTACGTCGCCAAGACCATACCGGTGCTGGTGCCGGGCACGCTGATCGATCTGGCGGCCTTCCGTGGCGAGATCATTCAGATTTCGCTGGTCGAAGGCGTGATGGCGCTCATGCTGATCGCCCTGTCGATGACCGGGACGGTACGTTACCGTCGCGAGAAACGCATCGAGCGGCTGGCCGCGCGCGACCCGCTGACCGCCATGTACAACCGCCGCGCCCTGGAAGCACGAGCGCCCAGGCTGCTCAACGAGGTATCGCCCAGGAGCCCCGGCGCGCTGCTGCTGATCGATATCGACAACTTCAAGCTGGTCAACGACCTGCACGGGCATAGTGCGGGCGACCGCCTGCTGGTGGCACTGGGCGAGATGATTCGTCTGGTGCTGCCCGAGGGGTCACTGGCAGCCCGTCTGGGGGGCGACGAATTCGTGATTCTGCTGCGCGATGCGTCCCACGAACGCATCGTCAGCCTGGGCGACGGGCTGCGCGAGCGCTTCCATGGCGTAGCCGCGCAAACCTTCGCCACCCCTGAAGCGGTAACCCTGAGCATCGGCGCCAGCCTGTTCGATCAACCGCCGGCCAGCCTGGCGGCGCTGATCGAACAGGGGGACGTGGCGCTCTATCAATCCAAACGCGGCGGGCGCAACAGCATTCGCCTGGTGGACCGCACCCTGCTGGGCAGCCCTGCTTCGGCCACCTGAGCCGCAGAACGCGGGTACGTCCGGGCTCAGTTCTGCACGGCCTGGACGGAGCCGCCATCGACCCGCAGGTTGCTGCCATTGATGAACGACCCCCGCTCGGATACCAGCAAGGCAATGGCTGCCGCCACTTCGTCAGCCTGACCGCGGCGTTTCTGGACGATACCGGGGCGTTCCTCCTCGAGAAAGCTCGCCACGGCCTCGTCGAAGGAAACGCCCTGCTCCTCGGCCCGCTGCCGCATCATGCCATCGGTCATGCTGGTTTCGATGAAGGCTGGGGCCACGGTATTGCACAACACGCCGTGGGCCGCTTCCTTGTAGGACAGGTTCTTGATGAAGGCGCCGAGTGCGGCCTTGGATACGTTATAGACGGCTTCCTCCCAGTAGGGCTGCACGGCATTCTCCGAGGTGATGCACACCAGCCGCCCCCAACCGCGCGAGCGCATCGCCGGGACGGTGGCCCGGGCGACGCGCACGGCGGAGAAGAAATCGGTGGCCCAGGCCTCCTCGTAGTCGCTGTCGGGCAGCGCCAGTGGGTCGCCCTTGGCGCCGGTGACCCCGGCGGCATGCACCACGATATCGATTTGCCCAAAGCGTGCTTCGCCAGCCTTTACCAGCGCGTCGACCTCTTGCTGACGGGTCATGTCGGCAGCGACCCTCAGCACTTCACCGGGTAGGTCGGCGCAGGCCTTGTCCAGGGCGGCCTGATCCTTGTCGGTCAGCAGCAGGTGTACGCCTTCCTCGACAAGCAGTTTCGCCGTCGCCAGGCCGATGCCCCCGGCAGCGCCGCTGATGAGCGCAACGCGCCCCTTGATGTGCAAATCCATAGAGACCTCATTGACGTGCGAAAGGTGGTGGGCGCAGCCGCCTGGTCACCATCGAGCCTGCGCTCGGTGGTGCTGCGCTGGCGGCTGAACGCGCTCGCCCAATCGTGAGCAACCTGTCGATGGACTCGACCCGCACGTGCAAGATTCACAGTAAATGACGACTTGCGCCCGGCGCCCGTTGCACCGGGGCTGCCTGGATTGCCTAACTGAAGGTGTCGCCGTCGTCGAAGAAATCCGAGCTGTCGAAGGCATCGGTGTCGATGTCCTCGGTACCCGCGTAAGGGGCCTCGCCCAGATCGCTGGCGAAACTGTCCTGGGCAGGTAGGTCCTCGCGGATGACCTCGACGATCTCCTGCGGCTGGTCGTGGTGGAACATGCTGGTCAGCAGATCCGCCACCATCACCCCGCCCGCCACGCCCGCGGCTGTCTGCAAGGCGCCACGCATGAAGCCACCACCCTGGGCCGCCGCTGCGCCTGCCTGTGCACTGGCAGGCGCAGCGGCGGATGCTGCAGCGCTCTGAGAGAATCGGGTTTCACCCCAGCCAGCGGGACGCTGGGCAGGCTGCGGCGTGGAACTTTGCTGGCCGCCGCCGAACAGGCCGGCGAGAAAGCCGCCGTTGCCCGAGCGCTGTCGTTGTTGCTCGGTGGCTTGGGCCTCGAGTTCACGAACGCGCTGATCCAGGCGTTTGATCGCGGCTTCCTGAATCAGAATCGCCTGGGCCATGTAATAGGCAGCAGCAGGCTGGCGGGCCAGATGGTTCTTGATCTGCAACTCGGCGTCGGTATCGCGTAGGCCACCCTCGTGCTCGGCTTCTTGCAGGCGGGAAAACAGGCCATCGATCAGGGTTTGCTCTTCGGAATTCATGGGCGCCTCGATTGAGCGATGAAGGGTAAGACATCCCTGTGCGGCTTGCTGATGCGGCGCCTGGCGCCACCTCTCAATGAGAGATAGGACTGAAAGGGAAAATTACAAGTTCCGGGCCGGCGGCAGTAAAGATGCCTATAGCGCGGATGGGCACAGCGGTGTCGAGCCTGGACAATTGGCCGCTGCCGCACGGCTCTATGCTGGGTGACCTCTACCGCCACCAGGAGCCACTCATGGCCAACCAACCGATCACCGTACTGCGCGATACCCAACCGATGCCCGTCGTCGATGCCTGCAAATGGGAACGCATCGAAGGCGAACCGCATACCGTCAACCTCAACGCCTACACCTCCGATGACGGCAGCAAGATCATGGGTACCTGGATCTGCACACCCGGCAAATGGCGGGTGGACTACGTGAAGTGGGAGTACTGCCACTTCCAGGAAGGCTACTGCATCATCACCCCGGACGGCATGGCGCCGATCCACCTCAGGGCCGGGGATATCTTCGTGGTCGAGCCCGGCATGAAAGGCACCTGGGAGGTGGTAGAGACGGTGCGTAAGTATTTCGTGTTTGCCTGACAACGGTGCCCTGAGCGATGCCACACAACGCTCGAGCTGTACATACGCTGGTATCTCGGCGTCCGATCAGGGTAGCGTCGAATCCTTGCGCGCAACCATGGTCGTACGCCTTACATCAAGGTTTCGTCATCAGGTTCACATGCACAACTCTTCATTGGCTTGCCTCCTTGCGCTGGGCATTTCCCTGTTCAGCCTCACCAGCGCGGCGGCAACTACCAGAGCCGAGGCCTTTTACGAACAGGGGATGGAGGCGCTGAACCAGCTGCAACGCTCGATCAACGAACAGAGCGGTGACACCGAGGAGCTCGACCGCCACCTCGATGACTTCGGCACCAATATCGATCGCGCTGCGCAGCTCGGCCACCCGGCTGCCAGGCTGTTTCAGGCGCAGGAGCGCCTGAAGAGGCGGTCACAGGATCCCCTCGTGGCACTGGAGGACCGACGCCAGGGCTGCGCTTCGCTGGATGCCTTGGCCAGAACGGGCTTCGTGGCCGCAGCCGTGCTGAACGCTCAGGCGTGCGACACCGCCTACAAGCGTTTCGAGTTCAACAGCCCTGAACATCTGGCAGTGATCGATGCTGTCGAGCGGTCACTGTTGCAGGAAGATCCCGCCATGGCCTATTACCCGCTGCCGATGAGAGCCAGCCAGTGCTTCGCCGTCGATCCGGCTCAGGTCAATACGTTGAGTCATGAGCAGTTTCGCGCCGAGGCCGAATACATCCTCGGCAACAGCCGGGCTCCGGAAAGCCGTGAGGCCATCGAACGCAACCTCGAATGGCTGGAGGCGGCCTTCGAGCATGGCTGCACGGCCTCGCTGGATATGCGTCCCGTGCTGCGCCAGCAGTTGGCGAAGCACCCCTAGTGGCACGATGCCTTCTTCGTGCAAAATCGTCTGCAATCTGCTGCGTGAGCTGGCAAGGGCTGCAATAGTCAGAACGCGCCGCTACGCTTGTTACCCATGATCGTCTGCAGAACTCATAGATGCCCAAACCGCTCGACCACAGTGACCAAACGCGACGCGTCATGCTCAAGGCACTGCTGTGGGTAACGATGTGCTTCGGCGTGCTGTTCTCGATTTTCAACGCAACCCGTGGGCTATGGCTGCTGGCAGGCATGGAGCTGGCCTACACGCTGGTGTCGTTGTACATGCTGCTGATCATCGACCGCACCCAGCGCTTGCGAGCATTGACCATCATCTATCTGGTCCCGTTTCTGACGGTGATGATGTTCACCCTGGCCAACCCGCATACGTCGGTGGGCATCTTCGCCTGGATCCAGACCATCCCCATCATTCTCTACCTGCTGCTCGGCCTGCGCCTGGGGCTGATAGGTTCGCTGGTGTTCGTGAGCCTGGGGCTGTACCTGTACACCCTGCATTACGCCGACAAGGACCCGATGGACAATATGGGCTTCCTGCTCGACATCGGCCTGGCAACGCTTGCCATCACCATCTTTTCCCACACTTACGAACAGACCCGGGCAATCACCGAGAGGCGGCTGATCGAGCTGATCAGCACCGATAACCTCACCGGCCTGGCCAACCGCTCGAAACTCGCCGAGGTGTTTCATCGCGAGCGCAACCATGCCCGTCGCAACCACACCCCGCTGGCTCTGGTGTACCTGGACATCGACCACTTCAAGCAGATCAATGACCGCTTCGGCCACGAGGCCGGTGATCAGGCGCTCCAGCACTTCGCCGCCGTGCTATCGCAGCGGCAGCGCGCCACCGACCTGCTCTGCCGCCTGGGCGGCGAAGAGTTCGCGGCGCTGTTACCCAATACCAGTGCACAGCAGGCTGCGGTGATTGCCGAAGAACTGCGTGAACGCCTGGCCAGCACCCCGATGGAACTCAATGACGCGCCTTTGCAGATGACCCTCAGCGCCGGCGTAGCCAGCCTCGGTGCGGATGGCGACCGCCTGGACGAACTGATGAACGCAGCGGATCGGCGCACCTATGCGGCGAAGCGTGCGGGGCGAAATCAGGTGGTTGCCGATGAGCTGCAAGTTTCGGCCGGACACCAGGCTACGTCTTGAAAACACGTGCGTTTCTCAGCCTGTGCGGCCCCGCCCTGTTGCGAAAAAGGCGGATCTGCGCCTGGCAGCGGCCGCCAGCGCGACTATGCTGAAACTCCATATCGTCCCCCGGAATCTGCCCAGGAGCATCATATGGATATCACCAGTCTCTTCGCCGAACTGCACAGCCTGCCCAGCGTTCCCAAGGTCGCCCAGGATCTGATCCAGCAATTCGACAACCCCGCCACCAGCCTGGAAAGCGTGGCGCGCAATATCGAGCGTGACCCGGTGATCGCCGCCAAGGTGCTGCGCCTGGCCAACTCGGCGCGCTTTCGTGGCTCGCGGGAGGCCAACAGCGTGGAAGATGCGGCCATGCGCCTGGGCTTCAACACGCTGCGCACCCTGGTGCTGGCTTCGGCCATGACCGGCGCCTTCAAGGTCGACACGGGATTCGACCTGAAGAGTTTCTGGATCCGCAGCTTCCGCGTCGCCAGCATCGCCCGTACGCTGGCCAAGCAGCTCAAGCTCGACGCCGATGCGGCCTTCACCTGCGGGATGATGCACAACATCGGCGAGCTGCTGATCCAGAGCGGCGCGCCGGACTTCGCCCGCCGCCTGAACCGTCACCCGCACCGCGAAGCCGCTGCCCAGGCTGCCGAGGAAACGTTGCAACTGGGCTTCGGCTACCCGGAAGTCGGCGCCGAGCTGGCACGCCGCTGGCAGTTGCCGGCCCTGATCCAGAACGCCATCGCCTACCAGGGCAAACCCGCCCAGGCACCGGACGGCAGCCAGTACGCGCGCCTGGTCGCGCAGGCCATTCACGTCGAGGAAAGCCTCGAAGCCCACGGCCTGACGGACGAAGCCCGCCAGGATCTGGAAGGCCCGCTGTTCGAAGAGGTGGATCTGGGCAAGCTGTTCGACGCCTTGCCAGCCGTACTGGAAGCCGACAAGGCGTTCGGAGAGCTGCTCGCGTAGGCGCGCATTTGCGGGCAATACGATCGCGGCCATATCGCAACACATCGCCGCATCCGCGTTGCCCGTGTAGGAGCCCGCTTGCGGGCGATACGTTAGTGGTCATCCAGCAGAATCGGCAGTGACGCCACCATTCGCCGGCAAGCCGGCTCCTACGGTCCGGTACCCCGATAACATCGCCGCATCCGC
>NZ_JARVSV010000012.1:0-143373 GCF_030209025.1 Pseudomonas sp. MEJ086 | reverse complement strand
CACCGCGATCGCCAGCAAGCTGGCTCCTACGGCCTGCAGACCTTTGCCGGCTACCAAAGCCCTGTAGGAGCTGGCTTGCCAGCGAGGCACCCTCACCTTCGCCACGCCCGTGAATGTCGCCCCGGTCCTGCTCGGGCTGGCATTACCCGAGCATCCGCGAGAAGGACGTCCCACCGCGATCGCCAGCAAGCTGGCTCCTAAGGCCTGTATACCTCTGCCGGCTACCAAAGCCCTGCGGCGCTGGCTTGCACGCGAAACGCCCTAACCTTCGCCACACCCGTGAATGTCGCCCCGGTCCTGCTCGGGCTGACATTACCCGAGCATCCGCGAGAAGGATGTCTCACCGCGATCGCCAGCAAGCTGGCTCCTACGGCCTGTAGACCTCTGTCGGCTACCAAAGCCCCGAGGCGCTGGCTTGCCAGCGAGGCACCCTCACCTTCGCCACACCCGTGAATGTCGCCCCGGTCCTGCTCGGGCTGGCATTACCCGAGCAGCCGCGAGAAGGATGTCTCACCGCGATCGCCAGCAAGCTGAACTGGCTCCTACGGCCTGCAGACCTCGCCGGCTACCAAAGCCCTGTAGGAGCTGGCTTGCCAGCGAGGCGACCTCACCTTCGCCACACCCGTGAATGTTGCCCCGGTCCTGCTCGGGCTGACATTACCCGAGCATCCGCGAGAAGGACGTCTCACCGCGATCGCCAGCAAGCTGGCTCCTACGGCCTGCAGACCTTTGCCGGCTACCAAAGCCCTGTAGGAGCTGGCTTGCCAGCGAGGCGACCTCACCTTCGCCACGCCCGTGAATGTCGCCCCGGTCCTGCTCGGGCTGACATTACCCAAGCATCCGCAAGAAGGATGTCTCACCGCGATCGCCAGCAAGCTGGCTCCTACGGCCTGTATACCTCTGCCGGATACCAAAGCCCTGCGGCGCTGGCTTGCACGCGAAACGCCCTCACCCTCGCCACACCCGTGAATGTCGCCCCGGCCCGGTGAACGGCTGATCATCCTCCGAACAATCCGCAGTAGGGACGAACGGTCTGCGCCTGGAGACCGGATAACGGCTAGCCTGTCTGATTGGTATCGAGCCGATCCGAAGCCATTCGCCTTGCCTCGATCCCTCCGAAACATCGCGGACCACCAGAACGATTCCTCTCACAACAATAAAAGGAAGTTCGACCATGATGCACTCTCGACACCTGCTATCGGGCCTCACCTTGTCCCTCGCGCTCGCCAGCACCGGGGCTCATGCCGCCGGGCTGACCACTGAACACAAGCCCTTCGGCAAGACCCATGACGGCACCACCATCGACCAATACGTGCTGCGCAACAGCCATGGCATGCAGGCCACGGTCATCACCTACGGCGGCGTGCTGCAGTCGCTGGAGGTACCGGACAAGAACGGCAAGAGCGCAGACGTGGTACTGGGTTTCGACGATGTGCAAGGCTATGAGTCAGGCACCGCATTCTTCGGCGCGACCATCGGGCGCTTCGGCAATCGCCTGGCCGGTGGTGCCTTCGAGCTCGATGGCAAGCGCTATCAGGTACCGCTCAATGACGGGCCGAACGCCCTGCATGGCGGCGCCCAGGGCTTCGACAAGCAGGTGTGGGAGGCCAAGCCGGTCAAGGACAAGGACTCGGTCGGCGTGACCCTGACCTACCTGTCCAAAGATGGCGAGATGGGCTTCCCCGGCAACCTGAAAACCGAAGTCACCTATCGCCTCAACGACAAGAACGAGCTGCACATCGACTACAAGGCCACCACCGACAAACCCACGGTGCTCAACCTGACCAACCACAGCTACTTCAACCTCGCCGGTGCGGGTAACGGCGACATCCTCGAGCAGGTCGCGACCCTGCATGCCAGCCATTACACACCGGTCAACGCCACCCTGATCCCCACCGGCGAGCTGGCCCCGGTCAAGGGTACGCCGATGGACTTCTCGAAACCGACGCCGATCGGCCAGCACATCAAGGATGATCATCCACAGCTCAAATTCGCTGAAGCCAAACAGGGCGGCTTCGACTTCAACTGGGCACTGGACGGCAAAGGCGACATCGAGCAGCTCGCTGCCGAGGTGCACGACCCACAGTCCGGTCGACGCCTGCAGCTCTACACCAGCGAGCCGGGCGTGCAGTTCTACACCAGCAATTTTCTGGATGGCTCGGTGAAGGGCAAGGCCGGTAAAACCTATGCGCACTGGAGCGCCTTCACCCTCGAAACCCAGCACTTCCCGGATGCGCCTAACCAGCCGACGTTCGCCTCCACACGCCTGGACCCGGGGCAGACCTATACGCAGAACACGGTGTTCAGGTTCTCGGCCGATTGACGGCACGTATTGGAACCGAACGAAGGGTATGGGGCAGGTGACACGCTAGTCAGAATTCAATCGTGGCCTGCCCCTGGCGGATCAACTATCGATAAAGGATTTCGGGGCAAAAGACCGCGGATCAATGCACCGGATCCCAGGGGGCCTCAGAACTTGTAGCCCAAGCCGATCATGTACACGAATGGATCAACGTCAACATCCACCTGGGCCCTGACGCCAAGATCAGTGTTGCTGACATAAGCATCGGTTTCGATATCGATGTAGCGCGCTTGCGCGTTGATCATCAGGCGGTCGGTCAACATGTAGTCCGCCCCTACCTGCGCGGCCCACCCCCAGGAATTGCTGGCATGGAAGTTATCGAATCCTGCCGCAGTGGCGCTGCTGCTCACGCTCTCATCGTAGATCCAGGTGTAATTGATACCCGCGCCGACATAGGGTTGGAAGGCTGACTTGCTGTTCAGAGGGTAGTAGATCAGGCTCAGCGTCGGTGGCAGATGCTTGAGCGAGCCCAGCTTGCCATCGGCAATCCCAGCGGATGTCCCGCGGATGTTCACGTCATGCTCGAAGGGTGTGGCCGCTAACAACTCGATACCCAGATGGTCCGTGATCATATAGGCGAAGTTCAGGCCAAGCTGGGTGTCACTGCCAAGGCCCGCCTTACCGCCCAGGTCAGTGCCCGAGAGGCCTCCACGATCGACCCTGACGCTGGAGCTGCTTTCACGAGGGTCAACCGTCACCGCTCCCGCCCGAACGATGATATCGCCCGCCTGGTAAGCCTGAGCAGTTGAAGCAGCCATGGCCAGCATCGCTAGACCGGTGTTGAGCAAAAGAATTTTCCGCATGCCTAACTCCACGTTTTCTCTGGAGGACAGCCGGGCCAGAGCAGTTGTCGGGACCGGCTGTCCGGAGGAGAAACCAGTATTGGCAGGGGGGGCGCAGATGAACGTCTGCCGATCGGCATAGCGAGGGAGGGCAGATGCGTTACGAAGTTTGTCTCTGTAGACCTATCAATCCATAACGCCCCGTCTCGGATCGATGATCCCGTACAACAACATGGCTCCGAAGACCTGGATCACCATGGGTAGAAAGGCCAAGACGAGACGAGCGCCGGCGCCCCTGCGTTCAGCAGCGACAGCCGGATGATCACGCCACGACTGCGCATGTGCTGCCAGAAAATGCACACGCCGAGCCTGCAAAGGTCCTGTGGCTCGGGCTGAATGACCGTACGCTGCGGGTTGCCGCTAATGGTGCGGCTCATCGAACGGCGCTTTGCCTCGCCTTCCGACCGCTTTCGCTATCGTGCCGGCCCGATTCGCTCACAATCCAGCGATAAAGCGCCTCAACATCTGCAGCATCGCAGCAGAAATCAACGCATCGATAACTGGGCCGGTGCCTCGGCTGGCCAGGTGGCACCTGCCCGCTCTGCATAGCATCCCGTGGCCGGGAAGCCTCACACCCGTGAGGCTTCTCGTCTGCTGCCGCGATGATTAAACCTCGCCACTTTGAGAGCGTGCTGCGCACGCATCGCCGTTAGCGGACAGCGACATCTCCCGCATCGCCGCCTGGTGAGCGGCCTTGATCAGATCGCAGGCATCCTCGGTCAGCAGGTGCGCGGCTTCGCTCAGATACCGCAAGTCACTGGCATCGGCCAGCGTGATGTTCATGACGGCGAGGCTACGCAGCAAGCCGCGAACCGCGCTCAAGCGTTGTTCAGCGCTTTCCTGCAGGTCGATATAGGGACAACGGGTATCGATCAGCAGCACGGGGGTGCTGGTCGGGTTACTGGATAGCGGCAGGAAGTCAGTCATGTTGCTGGCCTCCGTTCTCGTATTCAGCCTGGCACTGTGCGAGCGGAGTGGGGCGTGCGAATGCGTCATCGGTGTAGCTCCTAGAGTTGAGGACCTGCCACCAATCGCTGTCAAACGATTCGGGGTGGCAGTTGTGCGCAGGTTGACAGACCGGGACTCTAGGAACCCGGCGCACACGAATGTGCCCCGCGCACAACCGCCATAGCACGAGGGAACGGGAGCGTAAGAGCCCCTGCTTTCGGATGGTGGACGCTTGTGCGCCTAGAGATATTCGAGCTGTCAAACCCGGTCGCTGAATGTGCAGCGACGCGGCGACTATAGAGGCAGAGCAGTTGATGTGGCAACGCCGGTCGAGGCGTAGAGCGGATGAATTGAATCAGCTGATCGGATTATGCGCTGGGAAATTCTGCTGTCTAAAGCAGAGCGGGTAGCCTTGAGGCTCGACGCGAGGCGGGCTGATGGGCGCGCCATTCAGACCAGCCACACTCGATGATTCGAGCAGAACCAACATGACCCGACAATCGGCTGCAAACCGACCTCGCCTCAGTGTCCGCTCCGAATCCCCTCGAGCACACTGGCTACAAGGCTGTCGTGGCCGGCGGCATCGTCGGCTTTCGACGTGATGCGGATCAACGCCAGGGTATCTCCCGAGCCGGCCAGCAGCAGGGTCACGCGCATTGGAATGCCATCGAAGCTGGCGATTGCATCGATCTGGCGAAAACCCAAGCCCTTGATGGTATGGGACTTTTCACCTTGGCGCTGATACTGCGGCCATGATGCCTGCTGCCTGATGAAACTCGCCATGACACCATCCAGGAACCTTGCATCGTTATCCTGGGCACGCGCGCCTTCTGCCATCGGCGACTGCTCACTGGCGAGAACCATCTGCTGCCGCGCCTGTTTTGCATAGGCGAACGCGGTCACGCCTTCAGACCCGTTGGCGGCCGGGCTGGAGGGGATTTTCATGTCAACGAAATCGGGCGGCAAAGCGAACTTGATTTTTCCGCCAAGCAGCGAGGCATGTTCCTGCTGGGTCGATGCGCTCGGCCTCTCGACCTGCGCGTGCGCAGGCACACTGGCGTACAGCAGCGATCCGGTAATGGCCAGCGCAAGGGCAGCAGATATGAAGAATGTAGAGGACATGTGCATGGGCTACTTATGTCGGTTGATCCTTAACGCCAGTTCATCACTGGGAGTGGCCGACGACCTGGTTTGGCAGGCTCCCGGAAACGGCCCCAGGGTATATAACACGTGCTGGCAGAGCATCCAATGCGGTGCTTGATCAGCATTGCCACCGCTTACGCACATTTGCCCTGCGCAACCCGAATGGATGTATGCGAGCCGTAATTCTATGAAAGGGTTCGTCCCTGCCTGCGCTCTTTAATAAGCGCCTGGCCCGCCTTACATCAGCGGCAGCGCATAGCTGAGGATCAGCCGGTTCTAATCAACCAATAGGGTCTATGCCACGGAATTTCACCACGGCCTCCTCACAGCAAAAGACAATGTTCGCACTTTGAATTTTGCACCTACTCGGGAGTGAGGGAACGGCTAGATGATTTTCAGATTTATTATTCAGCCGGCTCCACGGGCCGAAAATAAACCTGTTCCCGTTTCCATAGACCACCATCGAAATGTAAGGAATAATCATCGTCTGTCCCCTATTACATTATGCGGCTGGCGCTCAGGTTCATGTCCTGGCCGGACACCGCACGGAAATCACCACCTGCGCTCAGCTCGCTGGCGATCAGAGTAACGCTGTCCTGTACGGCTTCGACTTTCTTGCCGCCGCCTTTGCGCTTGGCGTCGTAGTGGTACTCATTGGCAGCGGAAGCGATGGTCATGCTGCCACCGGCCTGCAGGGCCATGTCGCCCTCTGCCGCAACCTTGCTGCCGACGATGGCCATGTCCCGCGTGGCAACGGCTTGCAGGTCACCACCGACCTTTACATCACTGCCGTACTGGTCGATCTGCTGGCGAGTGCTGTAGTTGCGCGCGTCGTAGTAGCGCGAGGTGCTATTGTCGGTTTGCTGGCTGGCCAGTAGCAGATCCTGACCGGCCTGCAGTGCGGCATTGCCGCGGGCGGACAAGGCGCCGCCGACATTGAGCAGATCGCGCCCGGCCACCATGCTCAGGTCGCCTTCGGCTTCGATGCGTGCGGCGCTGTCGGCCATCTGCCGCTGGTGCTCGTAGGCCTTGCCGTTGGAGGACTGGTGGGTGGCGACGCTGCGCTCGTTGATGATGTCGTTGCCAGCCTGCAGGCTGACGTCGCGGCCGTTGATGATGCCGCCCTGGGCGTTGCGGATGCTATCTTCAGCCAGCAGTGAAATAGATGCAGTTGATCGAGCCACCACACCGCGTGGCAGGCGGCTCAATCCCATCGCTGTTTTTTAAAGAGCGCCAAATCCTTCAAAACGGAAAACGACGGATTACGCTTCGCTAATCCATCCTACGACTGTTATTCCGTCTCACCGTGTTGTTATTCCGTCTTACCGTGTTCATCTTCCGAATAACCGGGCAAATATTCCTAGCTTGGATTTCGTTTCAACACGTGCTGGGTGAGTACTTGGCCCGTCCGGGCGCAAAAGGTCTCCGGGGTAGTGCTCGTGCCCCAGGCAAAGGCTATCGTCCAGCCCGAATGCCTTGACGGCAGCTACTGCCTCAATGCACCAGCGGCCGAAGTAGCTGCCCATCTCTATGGGGTGTTTTTCCGGATCACCATAAATGTACCACCACAGTTCATCCTTGCCCTTGCGCTTCAACTCCGCATACCAATGATCGACGAAGTCACGCAATAATACGGCCTGCTGTTCTTCCGGTGCATTTATCGCTTTCAGCAGGCGCCCATAGGGTTTTGGATGTAGAAGCTGCGTACCAATTTTCCTATCGGACTGCCGGCTGGCAATTACACGATCCAGTAATGAGTCTTCTCCCTCACCGCCAATTAATATCAAGAGGCGCTGCCATTGATCGTCAGCAATATCAAGCGTAAGTGCAAGCCCAACGAGCCAAAAGCACCAATTATAGTGATTAAGAACCGACAAGCTGAATATCCAAGAACGACAGGCATTCAAATCGTGCTTAGCACATATCTCAGCAGAGAGCCTCTCAGAAAGCTCCCACATATCGAGCAACATCGAATATAGATCTTTTAGTTCTGATACTTGATCTCCCCTAGAGTAAATCCGAAAAATCAATCGCAAAATGTCTTTCGAAATATCAAATGTAAACTGAGGGTCATATTCTGGATTCTTTGATTCAGCAAGAAGCATTGCCGAACGCTTCTCCAGCCTTAGATAATCTTTTACGATCCGATCATTCCAGTAATCAATTCTAGCTAACGCGTCACGAATCATGGCTTCGCTCCAGCAATATTATCTTTAGCGCGCAATATACTAGATGTATCAACTGCCTTCACCCGCCCAAGCGAATCAAGAACCTGAATCTCGGTGGATCCGTTACGCGTGGTTGTGACTACCCAAGTCTCCGTACGCCCCATCTGAATGGCGTCTGTTATGTCTGCCGCTCTATCTTGACCAACAGCATTCTCAAGTCGCTCGGAGCTTAACGTCCAATTTGCGCTCCCTTGACGGCCATCTTTTGTATATATGAGCCCAGAAGAGCCTCCTTTATCGTAATCCCCGATGAATTTGTATTCAATTACGACATAGTCTACGTCCGGATGATTCACTTTGTACAAATCATCTATACCATTTGTTCCCACGCCCTGCGAACGTGCCAGCTTTTCGCCGCGAGGCACTATTTTTTGAACGGTAGTTTCGCCTAATACCTCCGCAACCACCCGTTTCTGATCATTGCTGAGTACCTTAAGATCAAGTATGGGCTTACCATTCAGATCAACCACACCACCGCTTTTCACTAAAGCCTGCTGCGCCAAATCATCAATTACATGGTCAAGCCTCTTACCAACAGCTTCAGCAACTTCCGCGCTAACTTTTCCGCCCGCTTTACCTAATGCTCCAGCTGTGCCGGCGCTAGCCACAGCTGTAACAGTACGCAGCAGCAGCATAGTTTCCTGAGCGGTGGATACGTCCATGCCATAAATGGTATTGAGCTTGCTGGAGATGTCTTCGTTGAAAGCAACTGCTGAGCCTTCACCCAGAGCATTGCCGGTCTCGTGAAAACTATCCACAATCCCCTCAGGTGTGCTCTTGATACCCTCCCAAAGCCCCTTAATTACAACGCCCGGCTGTTCAAAAAGCAGCTTGCCTAATTCGACTGTATCGTTCTTGAGGGAGATACCGGAGTCTTGAAGTTCTTTTACAACACCAGTGCTAAGGTCACGGCTGATTCCGCTCTGCACAAACTCCTGATAAAACGCCGGATCAGACGTATCGGCAAACATCTCTGGGCGGAATAGTTGTTGGCCTTTAGCGGTAAATAAAGCCTGTTGCTCACCGAGATCGTTCGTGAACATCTGATCGGAACTTTCCAAGAACGCTTTTGCACTGCCGTCATCACCGTCACTAAGTAATCCCCGCCATAGGTAGTCAACATCCTTGAGGGCTTGCTGACTCAGCCGCTCCAACGCCGCCTGTTCACTGATCCCCTCCTGATCGGCAAAGCGCTTGGCATTTTCCCTCAGCCACTTTTCTTCGACCCAGTGTAATTGTCGGTTGTAAGCTGTCGCATTCTTCGCCAGCTCCGCAGCTTTATTGATGTCACCATCGGTTGCGGTAGCAGCTGCCACACCGATCAACTGTGAAATTGCCAATTCAAGATTTTGGTCTTGCTTTAGTGCTTCAGAGAGCTGCCCTACCAAAGCCTCATTGGCGCCAGCAGTAATGGCCCCTGTTCTAAAGTCTCCTCCAGTTGCCTCGCTGAGCAGACCGCCCACAACAGCATGTAAGGCGGTCTTTTCAAGACTGCCCTCCTTCCATGTTTGCGCAAGAGCAACATCACCCGCGAAATTGAACCCCACGGCCTGCATCAGCTGATAGACCTGATTGGTCAACGAAACCTGCAGGTTGTCCGAGAAACTGCCACCTTGGATCGCCGTCCGGGCCGCCGCCTGTACGGTGCCTTGCACGCCCAAGTAGGTACCGAATTTGCCGATATCGGATGGGTTGCTTAGGTTGAAACCCTTGGTCACCTTGTTGACGTTGTCGCCAGTGACGCCGAAAGCACTATCGAGCACGCCGGTCGTAAACCCGGCAGCGAACGCGGATACCGCGTAGCCCTTCATTGCATCCGAGGATGTAACATCCTTGAACACCGCACCCAAGTTGCCACGATTATTGATCGCGCTGGTTGTCGCGTTGGTCGCAGCGCCGACAGCCACGGCCTGGCCAACGACCCCCCCGTATGCTCCTGCAAGCGGCCCTACAATCATTGACATGGCAATAGCAATGATCAGCTGTGAAGCCGGCCCCAATCCAGAATGCTGGTATTTGAAGCTTTCATGAATCTCTTTTACCAAACGCCAATCAACATCTCCTCGCTGCTCGGCCTCCTTCAGCCAAGCCATCTCCGGGTCAGCTTTGACCATGGCATCAATGGTCTGGCTTACGGTCTGCTGATTGACTTCCTTGATGTCGATCTTCAGTCCCTCGACCGCTGAGATCGCGATCTCACCTTTAGCGGCGAGTGCACTCTGCAGCACTGTCTCGTCGGTAGTTCCTTTCCCCTTCATCGACGTCCAGAAGGCATTGTTCTTGCTCTTCTCGTGGCTCTCCTGATCCAGATCCTTCACTGCCTCGAAGGTGATGCCACCGCCGCTTTGCAGCGTCAGGTCGGCGCCGCTGTCCAGGCGCGCGCGCTGGTACAGCTGGTCGCCGGCGCTGGCCAGGGTCAGCTCGCGGCCCGTGGTGATCTCGGTGCCGATGTTACGGATGGTGGTGACTTCGTCACGACGCGTGGCCTTGGCGCCGAAGGAGCCCTTGGACTGTTTGTCGTAGAGCGAGTAATCGCTGTTCTGGGCGGCCAGCAGGTTGAGTTGCCCGCCGCTGTAGAGGTAGGCGGAACCACCCGCATCGATGCGGCTGGCGCTCAGGTTCATGTCTTCGCCAGACACCGCACGGAAATCACCACCTGCGCTCAGCTCGCTGGCGATCTGAGTAACGCTGTCCTGTACGGCTTCGACTTTCTTGCCGCCGCCTCTGCGCTTGGCGTCGAAATGGTATTCGTTGGCAGCGGAAGCGATGGTCATGCTGCCACCGGCCTGCAGGGCCATGTCGCCCTGCGCCGCGACCTTGCTGCCAACGATGGCCATGTCTCGCGCAGCGACCGCCTGCAGGTCACCGCCGACTTGTACGTCGCTGCCGTACTGGTCGATCTGCTGGCGGTTGCTGTAGTTGCGAGCGTCGTAGTAGCGCGAGGTGCTGTTATCGGTTTGCTGGCTGGCGAGCAACAGATCCTGGCCGGCCTGCAGTGCGGCATTGCCACCGGCGGACAAGGCGCCGCCGGCATTGAGCAGGTCGCGCCCGGCCACCATGCTCAGGTCGCCTTCGGCTTCGATACGTGCGGCGCTGTCGGCCATCTGCCGCTGGTGCTGATAAGCAGGGCCGCTGCCAGACTGGTGAGTGGCGACGCTGCGCTCGTTGAGGATGTCGTTGCCAGCCTGCAGGCTGACGTCGCGGCCGTTGATGATGCCGCCCTGGGCGTTGCGGATGCTGTCAGTGGCTAGCAGTTGCAGGCGCTGGTTGGCCTGCATCAGGCCGCCGTTGCCAATGGAATCGGCCTGAATGCCAAGGTTGGCGGTGGCGCGCAGGGTGCCCGCGTTGTTCAGGTCACCGCCGCTGATCAGGGTGAGGTCGCGGCCCTGGACCAGCGCGCCATTGGCGGCCAGGCGGCCTTCGGCCTGAGCCAGGTAGACAACCGGCGCCAGCACTTTCTGGCCATTCACCTCGCGCTCTTCCATCCACACGATGTCGTGGGTCAGGGCTGCGACCTGCTCGGCAGAGAGGCCCACGCCGACGGACAGTTGCAGCGCTTGCTGGCTGGCGATGGCGTTGTCCATCAGGTAGCGGAACTGCGCTTCGTCGCTGCTCAGCCCGGCGATGAAGCGTTGGCCGGTACGGGCGAGTACCGCCTCGCGGATCAAGCGCTGCTCGTAGAGACCATCGCCAAGCAGTTTCTGGACGTTATCGGGGTTGTAGTCGAGCTGATCGAGCAGGTAGCTGGAGTTCAGGAAGTTGCCCAGCTCGGCGAACTGCGGATCGGTTTCGATCAGGTAGGGGTGATCGGGGTTGGTGTTGAGACTGAACAGCCCGTTGCTGCCTGTGGGCAGCGCGAAGCCTGGCAGCCCCAGGGGGTCGACCGCCTGCTGGGCCAGATCAGCCGGAAGCTGCGGATTGAGCGTAATGGCGGTGGCGATATCGCTGCCTGGCGCCGTGGTATCGACCCGCGTACCACCGCCGAGGTAGGCGTAGCTGGGGCGGATGACGCTGCTGTCGAAGCCGTCTGCAGCGCTGACGCGTACATCACCGCCGCTCTGGATAACCGCCGCGTAGGTTTGCCCATCGGCGTTGACCCGTTCCACCGTGTTGGCGGGCAGGTATTCACGCTCCATCGCTCCGATGACTCGGTTGAGGTTGGCCTCCAGAGACCCCAGATTGCGGGACCCGGCATGGTTCGCGTTGAAGTTCTCGACCAGGCCACGGTAGTAGTAGTAACTGGGCTTGCGACCGGACACCAGCACACGGGTGGTGTGCACTTCACCGGTTTCCAGGCCGATGTTATCGAGGCTGCCGAGCTGCATTTGCAGATCGCCGGCCGAGGCGATGGTGCTGCTGCTATTGGTCAGGCTGTCGCCGAGCACGTTCAGCGAGCCGCCGGCGGTGATGTGCGACGCACCGCTATCGGCGGTGACGATCAGGCGGTCATATTCAGTGAGCTGCCAGACACCGACCTTGCGGCCGTTGCTGCCCAGTTCGCAGTCGCCACCGGGGTTGTAAGGCCCGCGACAGGCCAGCTCGGTGAACACGGCATCGTACTTGCCCTGTTCGGTTTGCAGTTCGTCTCGCACGTTGGCGATCACGGCGGCGCGCAGGCTCATGTCGCCCGCGCTGTCGAAGCTGCCGGAGCGGTTTTCGATCAGGCTGGCGAGACCGCCCTGGGCATCCTTGGCGATGCTCAGGTTGCCCAGGCTGTAGAGCGCAGCGTTGCGGTTGACGAGGCTGTCTGTCAGCACCTGCATGTTACCGCCGCTGAATACCAGGCCACCGTCATTGCGGATGCGGTTCGCCTGCAGCAGCAGATCGCCTCCGGCACCGAGGGTGCCACGGTTATCGAGGTCCTGCGCGGCAATGCTCAGCCAGGCACCGGCGGTCATCCGCCCCTGGCTGACCAGTTCGCCCAGTGCGCTCAGCCGTCCGTAGCCGCCGCTGCGTAGCTGTGCATCGGCACCAAGGGCGATGGCGTCGGCCTGCAGGTCGAGGTTGCCGAGCGCCAGCAGGCTGCCGTTGCCGCGATAACTCCCACTCAGGCGCAGATCGAGATTGCCGTTGGTTTCGATGCGGCCATCGTTGATCCAGCTGTCGCCCGAGGTGCTGAGGCTGTTGACCGCCAGCAGGCCGCCGCTGGCGGTCTGGGTCAGGCGGTCGATATCGAGGGTGAGGGACGCCGCCTGCAGCAGGCTGGTGTTGGTCCACTCTTCGGCGCTCAGGCTCACCGCGCTGTTGGTGATGAACTCGCCGCCTGCCTGGCCGAGCAGCGCCATGTCGAGGCCCAGCCCGCTGGTGCCGAGGTGGCGCACGACGCCGCCCTGGTTGCTCAGGGCCGGGGTGTCGAATGTCAGGGTGGCATTGCCCACTTCCAGCAGGCCGTCATCGTTGTTCAGGCGGGTGCCGATGTCGAAGCGGCTTTCGCCCGTGCTGCCCAGGGCGCGCAGGCGGCCACCAGTATTGCTCAGGCTGTCGGCCTCGATGTCTAGGTGGCTGCCGGCTTCGACCAGGCCACCGCTGTTGTTCAGGGCGGTCGCTACGCGCGCCTGTATGGCGGCGCCAGCGGCCAGGGTACCGGCACGGTTATCCACGGCCTCGGCTTCGATCGCCAGGGCCTGACCAGCCAGGGCGCTGCCCTCGCGGTTGTCGAGGGTGCGGTTGTCGAGCGTCAGGTTGCCCTGGGCGAGAATCTGCCCATCGCGGTTGTCGAGTGCCTCGGCCTCGAGCGTGGCGCTACCCGCAGCAGCGATCTTGCCGCCCTGGTTGTCGAGTTTCTGCAGGTCGGCGTTCAGGGTGCCGTGGCTGGTCAGTTGGCCGGCGTTGCGGACGCTACCGCCCGCCAGTTGCAGGTGGCCGGCGCTGTTGGCACTGCCATCGGCACGCACGCCTGCTTCGAGGCTACCGGCATTGTTCAGTTGCTCGGCCTGCACCGCGACCTGCCCACCGGCGGCGAGGCTTTCACGCACCGCCACCTGCTTCGCTTCGACGCGGGCGTTGCCACCGGCATAGGTATCGCCCTCGAGGTCGACCTGTTCGGCCACCAGGGTGGTGTCGCCGCGGGCCGCACTGCGGTTCATGCTCAACTGCCCATTGGCATCGATCTGAATGTCCCCGGCACTGGCCGCCATGTCGCCAGCCAGCTTCACCCCAACGCCCGCCTCGGTGCCCACCAGGCGAATCGCCCCGGCGTACATGCCGCCCAGGGCGGTGCTGTCGATGGCCACCTGAGGCTTGTCAGTGCCGTCGTCGGCCTTGGCGGTAGCCTGCAGGGTCGCGGCATCCACGTCATTGCGGCCAGCCACGATGTTCAGGCGATTGGCGTGGATCTCGGCGTTGATCCTGGCGCTGCGGGTGATCAGGTCGAACTGGTCGACGTTGCTGGCATTCAGGCCGGCGCCTTCGATGGCGATGTCGCCGCCATCGACGTCGAAGCTGCGCAGTTGGCCATTCTCGACCACCGGCGCACCGGTGCTGAGGGTCGCCCGCGGGGTATTGATGAAGCCGCAACCGTCGCAGGTGATGCCGTGGGGGTTGGCGACGATGACATGGGCGCCCTGCCCGGCCACCTCGGTGTAGCCCTTGAGCTGGCTGCGGTTGCTGCCGGTGACCTCGTTGAGAATGACGTTGGCCGCGCCGCCCTTGAGGTTCGGGTTACCGGAGATGTAGCCGCCCAACTGGCTCTGAATCAGTGCCTGGGCACCGTTGTTGAGAATCAGCCCCTGCGGGTCGACGTTGTACTCGGTGAATTTGTTGTGCGACAGGCCGCTGCCATTGGGCGTGGCGATATTCACTACCGGCACGCCGTTGCCGGCCTGGCCGACGCTGGTATTGCCACCGGCGGCGCCGTCCACCGCCAGATCGGCAGCCAGGCTGGTAAGCGGGTCGAACAGCATCACGCCAATCAGTACGCGGGCGATGGCACGATTCAGGGGGCTGCGAACGTCCATGTGGATAACTCCATTACGCGTTGAAATCAGAAAAAGACATCCAGGCGGAAATACACCGGCCGTTCACCCTCGGTGAAGGCATCGGGGCGCTCCAGGGAATGTGCGAAGGTCACCGACGCGGCCAGGTGCTCGCCACGGGCGCTGAGTTCCAGGGCATGGCCGCTCATTCGCCCGCTGGCACCGCTGTTGTGGCTGTCGTGGCTGATCACGCCGACGTCATAGGCCAGCGCGGCGCCGTACTGCTGCACGAAGGGCTGCAGCGGCTCCCAGGTGACCGGGCGGGTCCAGCGCAACTGGTTGCGCCAGTAGCCGCCGCTGTTGCCGGACAGTGATTGATCCTTGAACGCACGTACCGAGTTCAGGCCGCCGATGCTGATGCGTGCGGGGCTGAACAGTTCGTCTTCGCTCTTTTGCCCGGTGGCCAGGCTGTCGAAGCTGAAGCGTTCCCCCCAGAGATTGAAAGGCTGCAGATAGCTCAGGGTCAGGGTGTACTTGTTGTAGCGGGCAACGCCCTGGTCACCTTGCGGGTTGCCATTGCTCTGGGCATCGAAGGCGCCAATGCCGCGCTGCCAACCGGCGTCGAGGTTGACGAAGCCCGTGCCGATGCGCCGCCCATGGTTGAAGCCCAGCTGCCATTCACTGAGGCGATGGCTGGACAGGTCGAGCCGATTGTCGAGAAGGAAGTTGTTGCTACGCACGTGGCTCAGGCCGGTGCTGAAGGCGGTCTTGCTGACACTGTCGCGGTGCAGCACACGCTCGGCACGCAGCCCATGGTTCTGGTAGTCGCCATCGGTTTTCACGGCGAACCCGTTGAGGTCGGCGGTGGTGCGGTAGTAGGACTGCCCGTAGTTGTAGCTGAACGTCCACCAGCCGTAGGGCACGCTGTAGTTCAGGCTCTGGCTGTGGGAGTGCCGGTAACTGTCGCTGACCGCATCGCGCGACGCGCGCAGGCTCAACTGGTCGGCCAGGCCGAGGGGGCTGTCCCAGTCCAGGCCGATGCCCCACTGCTGCTCGCCGGTGCTGAGCTGGCCATCATTGTGGCGGGACAGGCTGGCGCGCCACGGCTTACGGCGTTCGCCCTGCAACTGCACGCGGCTGCCACCGACCTGCTGGCCTGGCACCAGCTCCAGTTTGGCGAAACGTGAAGGCAGGCGGTTGAGGTTTTCGACCAGTTGTTCGAGCTCGCGCAGGTCGAGCACCTCGCCAGCCTCACCCGGGAAACTCATGGCCAATTCGCGATCACTGGCCAGGGCCGAGCTGTCCAGCCCTTCGAGGCGACCTTCGACGACGGTGATCGTCAGGGTGCGGGCGGACAGATCCTGCTGCGGCAGGTAAGCACGCGTCGTGACGTAGCCACGGTCGATGTAGTGACTGGTGATGGCCTTGAGCAGACCGTTGAGCTGGCTGACGCCCAGGCAGGTATCGGCAAAGGGCGCGAGGATCGCCGCGCGGTCGGCCTCGGACAGGAGGCTGGCGCCGCTGATCTCGATCTGTTCGATGGCGAAGCAGCGTTCATCGCCAGGTGCCGGCTCGGCGGGGGCTGGCGCCTCGCGACCTGGCAGCTGTTGCAGCTCCTGCAGGCGCTGTTGCTGCTGCTGCAACAAGCGCTCCTGACGATCGCGGATCAGGTCCTGATCACCCGGCGTCTGAGCACCCGCAAGAAGAGGAAAGAACCCCAGACAAAAGCCTACCCATACAACTCCCTTGCGCACCGCCATGCATCCCTACCTGTAGCGAAAATCGATTGATCGCTACGACGGCCTGAGCCCCGCCGGGTTCCCCGTCGGCTGAAAAAACTGCTGAACGGTTATGCCAAAGTGTTGCCGGGCTCACCCAGACGCAATGGCTGAAAGCCGCGCCCCATCCGGCCAAGAGCGCTTGTGATGACGTGCCTACCCCCCTAGAATGCCGCGATGCAAAATGACCTCGATCAGCGACTCACATCCCTCAATCCAGCCCAGCACCATGCGGTCACCACACCGCCTGGCCATCAGTTGGTGCTGGCCGGTGCCGGCTCAGGCAAGACGCGCGTGCTGGTGCATCGCATCGCGTTCCTGATCCAGCGGCTGGACGTCTCGCCCCACAGCATCCTGTCGGTGACCTTCACCAACAAGGCCGCCGCCGAGATGCGTAATCGCATCGAAGAAGTGCTTGGGCAGAGCCCGGCCGGCATGTGGGTGGGGACCTTCCACGGTCTCGCGCATCGCCTGCTGCGTGCCCACTGGCGTGAGGCCGGGCTGGCCGAGAACTTCCAGATTCTCGACTCCGACGACCAGCAACGCCTGGTCAAACGGGTGATCCGCGAATTGGGCCTGGATGAGCAGCGCTGGCCGCCGAAACAGGCGCAGTGGTTCATCAACGGGCAGAAGGACGAAGGCATTCGCCCGCAGGGCATCCAGGCCAGCGGCGATCTGTTCCTGGCGACCATGCGCGGCATCTACGAGGCCTATGAAGCAGCCTGCGCCCGCGCCGGGGTCATCGATTTCGCCGAGCTGCTGCTGCGCGCCCTGGATCTGTGGCGCAACAATGCGGGCCTGCTGGAGCATTACCAGCGCCGTTTCCGGCACATTCTGGTGGACGAGTTCCAGGACACCAACGCCGTGCAGTACGCCTGGCTGCGTATCCTCGCCATGGGCGGCGAAAGCCTCATGGTGGTGGGTGACGACGACCAGTCGATCTATGGCTGGCGTGGCGCGAAGATCGAGAACATCCAGCAGTTCGACAGCGATTTCGCCGGTGCCGAGATCATCCGCCTGGAGCAAAACTACCGCTCCACGGCGAACATCCTCAATGCCGCCAACGCGCTGATCGCCAACAATCAGGGGCGCCTGGGCAAGGAGTTGCGCACCGATGTCGGCGACGGTGAACTGATCAGCCTGTACGCCGCCTTCAACGAGCACGATGAAGCCCGCTACGTGGTCGAAACCATCGAGGATGCCTTGCGCAAGGAAGGCCTCAAGCGCAGCGAGATCGCCATTCTCTATCGCTCCAACGCCCAGTCGCGGGTGCTGGAAGAGGCCCTGCTGCGCGAGAAGATTCCCTACCGCATCTACGGTGGTCAGCGCTTCTTCGAACGCGCCGAAATCAAGAACGCCATGGCCTATCTGCGCCTGATCCACCAGCGCGGCAACGACGCGGCACTGGAGCGGGTGATCAACGTACCGGCCCGTGGCATTGGCGAGAAGACGGTGGAAACCCTGCGCCAGTTCGCACGGGCCAACGAGCTGTCGATGTGGGCCGCACTGCACGAGGCGGTGGGTACCAAGGTCATCGGCGGGCGCGCCGCCAGTGCCCTGAATGCCTTCGTCGAACTGGTCGATACCCTGGCCCTGAAGGTCGAGGGCATGCAGCTGCACAGCATGGCGCAGCTGGTCATCGAGCAGTCCGGCCTGCTGGCCTATCACCGCGACGAGAAGGGTGAGAAGGCCCAGGCTCGGGTGGAAAACCTCGAGGAACTGGTCTCCGCCGCTCGCGCCTTCGACTCCTACGAGGGTGAGGAAGGTGACGAGGAGCAGACACCGCTGGCCGCCTTCCTCGGCCACGCCTCGCTGGAAGCCGGCGATACCCAGGCCGCCGAGAACGAAGACAGCATCCAGCTGATGACCCTGCACAGCGCCAAGGGCCTGGAGTTCCCACGGGTATTCCTGGTTGGCATGGAAGAAGGCCTGTTCCCCCACAAGATGAGCCTGGAAGAACCCGGCCGTCTCGAAGAGGAGCGCCGCCTGGCCTATGTCGGCATCACCCGGGCCATGCACAATCTGGTGATCAGCTACGCGGAAACCCGCCGCCTGTACGGCAACGAGACCTACAACAAAGTGTCGCGCTTCGTGCGCGAGGTGCCTGCGCAGTTGCTGCAGGAAGTGCGTCTGTCGAACAGCGTCAGCCGCCCCTACGGCAGCGGCAGCCGCAGCATGAGCGGCAGCAGCCTGTTCGCCGGCAGTTCGGTACCGGACACGCCGTTCAGCCTTGGCCAGCACGTGCAACATTCGCTGTTCGGCGAAGGCACCATCCTCAACTTCGAGGGTTCGGGGCCCCAGGCACGGGTGCAGGTGAACTTCGAAAGCGAAGGCACCAAGTGGCTGATGCTGGCCTACGCCAAGCTGGAAGCGTTGTAAGAGCCGGCGACAAGCGGGCTGTGCAGCAAGACAAGGCGTGCTGGCCGTAACGGCCGGCGCCCGATAATAAAAGCAATCTGGGCACGCTGCTCGACACCTCAAGGGAGAACACGATGAACCGCCGTAACCTGTTCGGCGCCGCTGTGGCGCTGCTCGCTGCCATCGGCCTGGCCGGCTGCAAGGAAGACACCCCAGCGGCCGGGCAAAGCGCTGCCGCCGCGAAAGCCGAGACCTTCCACTGGAAGATGGTCACCTCCTGGCCGAAGAACTACCCGGGCCTGGGTACTGGCGCCGAGCGTCTGGCCGAACGCATCAATGCCATGAGCGCCGGGCGCCTGACCGTCAAGGTGTACGCCGCCGGTGAGCTGGTGCCGGCCCTGGAAGTGTTCGATGCAGTGTCCCGCGGCACCGCCGAAATGGGCCACGGCACGCCGTACTACTGGAAAGGCAAGGTTCCGGCGGCGCAGTTCTTCTCCTCGGTGCCGTTCGGCCTGTCGACCCTGGAAATGAATGCCTGGCTGAGCAAGGGCGGCGGTCAGGCCCTGTGGGACGAGACCTACGCACCCTATGGCGTGAAACCGCTGTCGGCGGGTAACACCACCATGCAGATGGGCGGCTGGTACAACAAGGAAATCAACTCCCTGGACGACATCAAGGGCCTGAAGATCCGCATGCCGGGCCTGGGTGGCGAAGTCTGGACCAAACTCGGCGCGATCACCGTCAACCTGCCCGGCGGCGAGATCTTCACCGCCCTGCAAACCCACGTGATCGATGCTACCGACTGGGTCAGCCCCTACAACGACCTGGCCTTCGGTCTGCACAAGGCAGCCAAGTACTACTACTTCCCGGGCTGGCAGGAACCGCAGGCCGTGGTCGAGTCCATGGTCAACCAGAAGGCCTTCGACAGCCTGCCTGCCGACCTGCAGGCCATCGTGGTCGAAGCCGCCCGCGCCGCGACGCTGGACATGATGGACGACTACGTCTTCCACAACGCCAAATCGCTGGCTCAGTTGAAGGAACAGGGCGTGGCGATCAAGCGCTTCCCCGATGAAGTACTGGCGGCGATGAAGCGTGAGTCGCAGACCGTGCTCGAAGACCTGGCAGGCCAGAACGACCTCAACGGCCGCATCTGGAAATCCATGAAGACCTTCCAGGACGAAGCCACGCCGATGGGCGCCGTGACCGAGCAGGAGCTCTACAACTGGCGTTGAGGCAGCTAGCTGGCCCCAACGCGGGCTGGCTTGCAAGGCGTCGATGAGCGGCGCTGATACGCGATACCGTGAATGAAACGGAACCTGCGGGTTCCGTTTTACGTCCACCCTTGCAGCGCCAGTCGCTGCGCTGGGCAAAAGCTCGAAACATTCTGTTGCTGGTCATGCCGACCAGCCACGGGCAAGATGCTCGTCAGTGTTTCAATAACCAAGAGAAAACCGATAATGCAGCGTTTCCTCAGTATTGCCCTGGTAGTCTGTCTGGGCCTGTCCTTTAGCTTGACTGCCGACGCCAAGCGTATGGGCGGCGGCAAATCCTTCGGCTCCGCGCCGAGCCACCAGACTCGCCAAGCCACACCTCCATCCCAGCCCAACGCCAACGCAGCTGCGCCTGGCCGTACTCCGGCTGCCGCCAGCGGTGCTTCGCGCTGGCTCGGCCCGCTGGCTGGCCTGGCCGCCGGTGGCCTGCTGGCTTCGATGTTCATGGGTGACGGCTTCGAAGGCCTGCAGATCATGGACATGCTGATCTTCGGCCTGATCGCCTTCCTGCTGTTCCGCTTCCTGGCCGCTCGTCGCCAGAAGCAGCAGCCGAATGTAGCGGCTGCCGGTGGCGCTCCCTTCCAGCGTGAAGCGCATGGCCAGCCGCAGCCGGCTCAGCCGTCGATCTTCGGTGGCAGCAGCGCTGCTGCGATCAAGCCGGTGATCAACGCACCTGCCTGGTTCAACGAGCAGAGCTTCATCAATGCTGGGCGCGAGCACTTCCTGAGCCTGCAACAGCACTGGGACGCGAACGAGATGGACAAGATCGCCGAGTTCGTGACCCCGCAACTGCTGGAGTTCCTCAAACGCGAGCGCGCCGATCTGGGTGATGGCTTCCAGTCCACCTACATCGACAACCTCGACGTGCAGCTGGACGGTGTCGACGACCACGCCGACAAGACCATCGCCACCCTGACCTTCAGCGGTGTATCGAAGACCTCGCGCTTCGACCAGGGCGAAGTCTTCAGCGAAAGCTGGCGCCTCGAGCGCGCGACTGGCGACAACCAGCCTTGGCTGGTGGCCGGTATCCGCCAGAACGGCTGATCCCACGCGTGACGACAAAACCCGGGCTTGCCCGGGTTTTGTGTTTTTCGCCCCCGGACTTTGGAACCTGTGCGGCGTCGCCCGGTCAGTGGCAGCGAGGCCCATGCAATTGCCACATTCCGACCGACATGGCGTTTTGCCTTTTTGCGACTTGTGACTATTTTCCATTCAGCGTAAAAAGCTGCGCTATTGCAGAAGCATCCAACCGACGACAGCCGTTCGAGCGCTCGTGCGTTGCGTGCTTTCCAAATCCCGAGAATCGCCGACCTCTACTGGAGCCGCCCGTGGAAGAAGTCATCGAACAACTGCGTGAACTGAACGAACCGGTGCCGGTACCTCTGGAGCTGCCGGAAGAAGAACTGCTGGTGGAGATCGAGGAACAGATCCTCATCAACCTGCCATTCGAGCTGCGCGAATTCCTGCTCAAGGTCAGCGACGTGGTCTACGGTCGCCTGGAGCCGGTCACTGTCACCGACCCGCAGTCGCACACCTACCTGCCGGAAGTGGCCTCGGTCGCCTGGTCACTGGGGGTCTCCCGTGAGCTGGTGCCGATCTGCGAAGACAACGGCAATTACTACTGCGTCGAACAGGACGGCACCGTGCTGCTGTGGGACGGCGAAGAAGAAGACCTTACCGACGACAGCTGGGACTCGGTATGGCATTGGGTACGTGAAGTCTGGCTGGAGGAATGACAGCCGCTGCAAGCTGCCAGACGAGCATTCGGCGCCGACCCAGCCTGGGCAACCTGGCATCGAGCGCAGCGATACGCAAGAGACCGCCAGCACTTCGCCTCACCCGGTGACCTGCTGTAGCAACGCAAACGCAAAGCCCCGTGCTCGCTTTCACGAGTACGGGGCTTTTTCTTGCAGCTTGTGGCTTGAAGCTTGTCGCTGCCTCAGTGATGCCCGGGGGTCTCGGGCTTGTCGAGCGTTTCGAACAGGGCGATCTGCAGGCGCGTGTGCACGCGGATGAACCAGCGCCACAGCACGGCCACCACACCGGCGGCGACGACACCGACCAGCAGCAGCATGTCGTTGGACGGCAGGATGCTCGACGACAGCGCGGTCAGCAGCACCATGATGCCGACCAGCGAGAGCAGCGGAATCACCTCGGAAATCACCTTGCGCACCCGTGCCGTATGACGACCGGCCTTCTCCTGGCGCACGCCCATCTCGGCGAGCAGCATGGAGAGCGCCTTGATCTTGCGGTACGCCGCGATCAGGCACGGCAGCGACAGGATCAGCGCCGCGCCCCAGATCACCGCCTTGCGCAGGTTCTCCTGATCGAGCCACTGGGCCAGCCAGGCGCCGATCTGCGTGGCGAAGAAGGCGATGCCGAGGAAGATCGCCACCACGAACGCCAGGTTGACCAGCACCTGCAGGACGATCTTGCGGATCATCCCCGCCAGGATCGCGCCCTGGCCTTGCGGCTGGATGCTGCGCAGCCACTCGCCATACAGCGAGAACACCCGCGATACGCGCTGCGGCATGACCTTGCCCAGGCTTACCGCCAGGGGATCGGCCGAGCGGATCAGGTACGGCGTGGTCAGGGTGGTGATCACCGATACCGCCACCGCTACCGGGTAGAGGAAGTCGCTGGTCACCTGCAGGGTCATGCCCAGGGTGGCGATGATGAAAGAGAACTCACCGATCTGCGACAGGCCCATACCTACGCGCAAGGAGGTACGCCCGTCGTTGCCGGCAATGAAGGAGCCCACGCTGCACGAGACCACCTTGCCGACGATCACGGCCACGGTGATCACCGCGATCGGCCAGGCGTATTCGACCAGCACATTGGGGTCGAGCAGCAGGCCAATGGCAACGAAGAAGATCGCGCTGAACATGTCGCGCACCGGTTCGACCAGGCGCTCGATCTGTACCAGCTGACGCGACTCGGCCATGATCGCGCCGATCAGGAAGGCGCCCAGCACCATGCTGTATTCGAGCTTGACCACCAGCAGGCAGAAACCGAAACACATGCCCAGCACTGCCACCAACAGCATCTCGTTGCTTTCGAACTTGGCCACGTAAGCGAGGATGCGCGGCACCAGAATGATACCGATGACCAAGGCGACGATCATGAACAGCGACAGCTTGCCGACGGTGGCGAACACCTCGCCGGTTTCCACGCTACCGCTCAGGGCGATACCGGACAGTAGCGCGATGATGCCGATACCGAGGATGTCCTCGACGATCAGCACGCCGAAGATCAATTGTGCGAAGCGCTCGTTCTTCATCTTCAGGTCGCCGAGCGCCTTGATGATGATGGTCGTCGAAGAAATCGCCAGGATCGCGCCGAGGAACAGCGAATCCATGGTGCTCCAGCCGAAATAGCGGCCGATCTCGAAACCGATCCAGATCATCAGGATGATTTCCAGGAACGCCGCGATGAAGGCTGTGGCGCCGACGTTGAACAACTTGCGCAGGCTGAACTCCAGCCCCAGGCAGAACATCAGGAATATCACCCCCAGTTCGGCGAGGGTGCGAATGGTCTCTTCATCGTGGATCAGGCCGAACGGCGGCGTATGCGGGCCGATCAGGAAGCCGGCGAGGATGTAACCGAGCACCACCGGCTGCTTGAAGCGGTGGAACAGTACGGTGACCACGCCGGCCACCAGCATGATCACCGCTAGATCCTGGATGAAGCTGATGGCATGCATGAGGAAACTGCTCCTTGTTTTGGGGCAGGCACAAGCGAGCTCGGGCGGCTGCTCGATAGCTCACGTGAGCCTGCTGAAGAATGGGGGTCATTGGCCCGTTGCTGGGCGACTTTGACCGCAGGTTAACATCCGAGCCGTACCCGCCGCGACGTGGCAATATTCAGAAACATTTGCCACAAAGCGCACGGCACATGCGGTCCCGCTGGTACTGCAGAAAGACGCCCGACGCCGTTTCCAGGTCACCGCCCCTGCATCGGCCGGAGCGATTCACTGGCATCGAGCACGCCCCCACGCGCCCCTGGAGCGACTGCACAGGACCGTCAGCCACCGCTCGGAATCTGCCGCCAGTTGAGGGGGCAAGCCATGAGCTCTCTGGGAGCGTCGGCCTCGGTGCGATGCCGCGCCCACTTCATGAACCAAACCTTTCACTGATCGGCATGACGCGCGGCAGCCAGCTTGCTGGTGATGGTGGCAGGGTCAACCAGCACAGCTCCGCGGCGTACAGGGAATGCGGCGAGCCTTCTCCGGTAGCCTGGGCCGAGCGCCGCGATACCCAGGGCACCATTCTGCGCAGTTGCCGATCAGCGTTCCTGCTGCTGCGGCTCGGCGCTCACCTTCAGATAGTCACCCGCCACACTGATGCCCGCGCCGCCGTATTGCTGGCATTGCGGGTCGAAGACTTCCAGCACGCGCATATCCAGCCCTTCGTGAAACAGCTCCACGGCGCAGCCTCTGGGCAGGTCGGCTGCGGTCAGCAGGAAATAGGCTTTCTCGCCTTGCAACGCGCCCTGCAGATTACCGATGGCAGCAGGGCCGTACTCTTCGACCTTGCCGCCGGCACGCAGCGGGGAGAAGGATGCACGGTAGCTGCCGTCCGGCTGGCGGGTGATGTCCAGGCTGCTCCACACCGCTGCTCCGGCATAGCGCAGATAGCGCCCCTCCAGGCTGGCGCCGAGGGCCTGGTAGTTCAGCGCGGCGGACACCGAACGCAGGTTGTGGCGAGTGGCCGTGCCCTGCATGCCGTCGTCCAGTGCCAGGTTCAACCAGGCCCTTGCCTGGCCCGGCTGCTGGAGGCGCAGACTGGTCACGACCAGATTGTTCAGCGCCAGCTCGCGGGCGGCCGCGTCGTCAGCCTGTTCGGCGCGTCGCAATTGGCGCTCGAAGGCGTCTGCAGCCTCATCGTAACGTCCGGCCTGATAGGCTGCGGTACCGGCCGAGTTGCACAGGCTGACGCTGTCACAGGGCTGTGGCGCGGCATGGGCCGCGACGGAGAACAGTGGCAGCAGGGCAAAGTAAAGAAGAGTGCGCGTCATGTGTCTTCCTTGTTGATGGATGAGTGGCCATGGCTCTGAGAGTGAATTGCCCTTACATACGTTGCAGCAATCGAGTACATAGACACAATCGACCACCCAGCGCCTGACGCATCGCGGACAATCGCGCCCTTTCAACCTGATGAGCCAGACACTATGGAACCCGGAAACGCCCAACTGACGATGACCGTTCTGATGACCCCGGACATGGCCAACTTTTCCGGCAATGTACACGGCGGCACACTGCTCAAGTACCTCGACGAAGTGGCCTATGCCTGCGCCAGCCGCTATGCCGGTCGCTACGTGGTGACCCTGTCGGTGGACCAGGTGACCTTTCGCGAACCGGTGCACGTCGGCGAGCTGGTGACCTTTCTGGCCTCGGTCAACTACACCGGCCGCACCTCCATGGAAGTCGGTATCAAGGTGGTCACCGAAAACATCCGCGAGCGCTCGGTGCGTCATACCAATAGTTGCTTCTTCACCATGGTGGCGGTCGACGAAAACGGCAAATCCACCGAAGTACCGCCCCGTCAACCGCAGACCTCGGAGGAACAGCGCCGTTTCGAACAGGGCCACCAGCGCCGCGAGATCCGCCAGGAGCTGGAAAATCGCTACCGAGCGCTCAAAGGCGAGGGATGACGCGGTCTACAGCACTGCGAGGGGAAAGAGACACATTTTGTATAAAGACCTTTTAGTTATAAACAATATTTTAATATAAACTATCGGTCTTTACGGTCGGGCAATCCGACCTCGGCCGCTACGCTGTTCTGCGCTGTATCCCCCTGCAGTGCAGGCATGCCGGGCCCTTCTGTTCATAGGGAGAACGCATGCCTCACCACACACCTCTGATTGCGACAATCGCCGCCGGCTTCGTGCTGGCCTACCTGTTCGGCAGCCTGGCCAACCGCCTGCGCCTGTCGCCACTGGTAGGCTATCTGCTCGCTGGCGTAATCGTCGGCCCTTTCACACCCGGCTTCGTTGCCGACAAGGAGCTGTCCCACGAAATCTCCGAGATCGGCGTCATCCTGCTGATGTTCGGCGTGGGCCTGCACTTCTCTCTGAAAGACCTGATGTCGGTCAAACACATCGCCATTCCTGGAGCCGTGGTACAGATCGCCGTGGCCACGGCAATGGGCATGGGCCTGTCCTGGGCGATGGGCTGGGGCTGGGGCGCCGGCCTGGTGTTCGGCCTGGCGCTGTCGGTGGCCAGTACCGTGGTGCTGCTGCGCGCGCTCGAAGAACGCCAACTGATCGATACCCGCCGCGGCAAGATCGCCGTGGGCTGGCTGATCGTCGAAGATCTGGTGATGGTCCTGGCCCTGGTACTGCTGCCGGCACTGTCCGGTGTGCTCGGCGGCATTCCCCAGGGCGACGGATCCAGCAGCATCGGCATGCAGTTGCTGATCACCCTCGGCAAGGTCACCGCCTTCGTCGCGCTGATGGTCGTGGTCGGGCGCCGGGTCATTCCCTGGCTGCTGGAGCGCAGCGCCGGTACCGGTTCGCGGGAGTTGTTCACCCTGGCCGTGCTGGCCATCGCCATGGGCATCGCCTACGGCTCGGCGCAGCTGTTCGGGGTGTCCTTCGCCCTTGGCGCCTTCTTCGCCGGGATGATCCTCAACGAGTCGGAGTACAGCCACAAGGCAGCCGAAGATTCGCTGCCGCTGCGCGACGCCTTTGCCGTGCTGTTCTTCGTGTCGGTGGGCATGCTGTTCAATCCGGCGATCCTGCTCGAGCAGCCACTGCTGGTCCTGGGCACCTTCCTGGTCATCGTGCTCGGCAAATCCCTGGCGGCGATGCTCATCGTGCTGGCGTTCCGCAAACCGCTGAGCACGGCGCTGACCATCTCGGTGAGCCTGGCGCAGATCGGTGAGTTCTCGTTCATCCTGATCGGCCTGGGCATCGGCCTGAATCTGGTGCCGGAAGCGGGCCGCGATCTGGTGCTGGCCGGCGCGATCCTGTCGATCCTCTGCAACCCGCTGCTGTTCCTGCTGATCGACCGCCTGCAGCCATGGCTGGATCGCCGCGAGCACACCACGCCAGCCGATCAGGTCAGCGCCGCGGACAGCGAAGACAACGACCTGCACCCGATCAGCGAAGTCGGCCACGCCATTCTCATCGGTCATGGCCGGGTAGGCAGCCGCATCAGCAAGCGCCTGCGTGGCGAGGGCGTGCCGTTGGTGATCATCGACGACAACCGAACCCGCGCCCAGGAACTGCGTGAAGAAGGCTTCAGCGTGGTGCTCGGTAACGCCGCGAGCACCCACGTGCTGGAACTGGCCAACGTCGCCCAGGCGCGCTGGCTGATGATCGCCATCCCCAACAGCCTGGAGGCCGGGCAGATCGCTCTGCATGGCCGTCAGGCGAATGCCGGGCTGGACATCATCGCCCGCGCTCACTTCGACGATGAAGTCGACTACCTGCGCGAACACAACGCCGACCTGGTGGTGATGGGCGAACGGGAAATCGCCCGGGTGATGTTCGAGCGCCTGGGGCTGCAAGCACCGGCGCCAATCGCACAGTAGGTCGGCGATTGGTGGCCGTGCCGCCATTTGCAGAATGGCGGCTAGTGCATCGCCCGCAAGCGGGCTCCTACAGGGCTCTGAATTCCATGCGGTCGCGTAGGAGCCGGGGGGCGCCTAGTCCTTGCCGGCGATTGGTGGCCGTGCCGCCATTTTGCAGAACGGCCGCTAGTGCATCGCCCGCAAGCGGGCTCCTACAGGGCTCTGGTATCCATGCGGTCGCGTAGGAGCCGGGGGCGCCTAGCTCTTGCCGGCGATTGGTGGCCGTGCCGCCATTTTGCAGGACGGCCGCTAGTGCATCGCCCGCAAGCGGGCTCCTACAGGGCTCTGAATTCCACGCGGTCGCGTAGGAGCCGGGGGCGCCTAGCTCTTGCCGGCGATTGGTGGCCGTGCCGCCATTTGCAGGACGGCCGCTAGTGCATCGCCCGCAAGCGGGTTCCTACAGGGCTCTGGGGTCCATGCGGTCGTGCTTGTAATGGCAGCTCTCTGCACCGAAAAATGAGGCCATTGGCACAGCGCGATGAATCCGCCGATTCGTGGGCGGCAACTGTCACGGTAGATCGGGTAAGCTGAGCGCTCATTGTCCCGAGCCCGTGCACCATGTTGACCCTCGGCAACCTCTTCATCCTGATGCTTCTGGCCGCTGCGGCCGCCTGGCTGTGGCATGGCCACGGCATTCGCGAGCGTGCACTGACCCTGGTCAAGCAGCACTGCGCCAAGCTGGATATCGAGCTGCTCGATGGCAACGTCGCCTTCCAGCGTTTCGGCATCGTTCGCGATGGCAGTGGCAACCGCCGCTTCGCCCGGGTCTATGGCTTCGAGTTCACGGTCACCGGCGAACAGCGCCATGGCGGACGCATCGTCATGTTCGGCGCGCGCCTGGGCAGTATCGAGCTGGATCCCTATCCGTTCCGCGAACCACCGGCAGCACTGCCGCCGACACCCGCACCCGCACCCGCACCCGCACCACGGCAGTCTGGCCAGGTGATCGAGCTGCAGCAATGGCGCCGCGACCACCCCACTTCGCGGGACTGATTAGGCGCTGTGCTATCGTCGGTCGCTCCCCGGTCCGGCTGATCCGTTCTCATGTCTTCCCGCTTTCTACGCATCGCCCTGCTGACGGCCCTGTTGCTGGCGGGCCTGTGCCTGTCCGCCTACCTGGCGGAACGCCAGGCCGAGCGCCATCGCCTCGCGCAAGCCGGGCAACAGGCCCAGGAGCAATTGGCGGCGTACGCCGGGGCGTTGCAGGCGCTGATCGACCGCTACCGCGCACTGCCTGCCGTGCTGGCACTCGACCCTGAGCTGAAGGAAGCCCTGCAAAGCCAGCTCACGCCGGTGCTGCAGCATCGTCTGAACCTCAAGCTGGAAAGCATCAACGCCGCCGCCCATTCCTCGACGCTGCAGGTGATGAATGCCGACGGTTTGGGCATCGCCGCCAGCAACTGGCGCCTGCCGACCAGCTACGTCGGCCACGACTACAGCTTTCGCCCATATTTCAGCGAAGCGCGCGAGCACGACACCGGGCGCTTCTATGCGGTGGGCGTGACCAGCGGCATCCCCGGTTACTTCCTGTCCCACGCGGTACGCGACGGCAGCGGGCGGTTTCTCGGCACCGTGGTGGTCAAGCTGGAGTTTCCCAGTATCGAGCAGGCCTGGAGCCAGAGCCCCCACGTGCTGCTGGTCAGTGACCGGCAGGGCATTATCTTCATCGCCAACCGCCCTGCCTGGCGCTATCGCGAGCTGCTGCCCATTTCCGCGGCGGTGCGCGACAAGCTCGCCGCCACCCGCCAGTACGACAAGAAACCCCTGGCGCCCTTGAGCTACCGGCAGCGCCAATCCCTGGCCGATGAAGGTCGCCTGGTGCACATCGTCAACCGCGAACTGGCCGGTGATTACCTGTGGGAAACCCGCGCCCTGGCAAGCGAAGACTGGACGCTGCACCTGCTGCGCGACACCCGCAGCATCGCCGACAGCACCCACACAGCCAGCCTGGCGGCCGGTGGTGCATGGCTGGCGCTGTTCCTGCTGGGCCTGGTGGTGCATCAGCGCTGGCGCATCGCGCGCCTCCGGCAACGGGCCAGTGACGATCTGCAGGCGCTGGTCGAGCAGCGCACGGCAGCGTTGCGTACCGCCCAGGATGGCCTGGTACAAGCCGCCAAACTGGCGGCCCTCGGACAGATGTCCGCCGCCCTCGCCCACGAGATCAACCAGCCGCTGACCGCCCTGCAGGTACACCTCGGCACGCTGCGCATGATCCTCGCCGACGGCGAACTGGAGGAAGCGCGCCAGTCTCTGGTCCGCCACGAAGAATTGCTGCAGCGCATGGCGGCGCTGGCTGGCCACCTGAAAACCTACGCCCGCAAGAGCCCGGGCGGCTTGCGCGAAACCCTCGAGCTGGGCGCCGTGCTCGACAAAGCCCTGCAACTCTTGGAGCCACGCCTGCGCGACGTCGAGGTACAGATCCAGCGCACGCCGGAGCAGCCGGCCTGGGTCGCCGGCGACGCGATACGCCTGGAACAGGTGCTGGTCAATCTGATCCGCAACGCCCTCGATGCGATGCAGCAGAGCCCGGCTCCACGCCTGGCATTCGAACTGACGCTCACGGACGATCACTGGTCGCTGCATATCGACGACAGCGGCGCGGGTATCGATGCCGAGGCCTTGCCGCAGTTGTTCGATCCATTCTTCACCACCAAACCGGTGGGCGATGGCCTGGGCCTCGGCCTGGCGGTGTCCTACGCCATCGTGCGTGAACTGGACGGCGACCTGCTGGCCGCCAACCGCCCCGAGGGCGGCGCGCGCTTCACCCTACGCCTGCCCGCTGCCACCGCCCCACAGGAGTTCGCATGACACCCAGCGTGATTTTCGTCGATGACGAGGCGCCCATCCGCGACGCCG
Organism: Pseudomonas sp. MEJ086; assembly: GCF_030209025.1. Taxonomy (NCBI): domain Bacteria; kingdom Pseudomonadati; phylum Pseudomonadota; class Gammaproteobacteria; order Pseudomonadales; family Pseudomonadaceae; genus Pseudomonas; species Pseudomonas sp. MEJ086. Next base: position 113,099 of record NZ_JARVSV010000012.1, on the reverse strand, counting down.
TGCGCCAATGGCTCGAGCGTTCCGGCTTTCAGGTGCGTCTGTGCGCCAGCGCTCGTGAGTGCCTGGAGCTGCTGCCCGAGGACTTTCCCGGCGTGGTGATCAGCGACCTGCGCATGCCCGGGATGGATGGCATGGCGCTGCTCGAACAGGTGCAGGCGCGCGATGCGGAACTGCCGTTCCTGCTGGTGTCCGCCCATGGCGACGTGCCCCAGGCCGTGGAGGCCATGCGCCTGGGCGCCTACGATTTCATCGAGAAACCCTTCACCCCGGAACGCCTGCTCGGCAGCCTGCGTCGCGCGCTGGAAAAGCGTCGCCTGACCCAGGAAAACCGCCAGTTGCGCCAGCAGGTCGAGCACAAGGACGAACTGGCTGGCCGCCTGCTCGGCTTCTCCGCGGCCATGGTGCAGTTGCGACGTCAGGTGCTCGAACTGGCGCACACGCCGGCCAACGTGCTGATGCGTGGCGAAACCGGCAGCGGCAAGGAGCTGGTCGCCCGCTGCCTGCACGACTTCGGGCCACGGGCCAAGGGCCCCTTCGTCGCGCTCAATTGTGCGGCGATCCCGGAGAACCTCTTCGAGAGCGAGCTGTTCGGCCATGAGAGCGGTGCCTTCACCGGCGCCCAGGGCAAGCGTATCGGCAAGATCGAACACGCCAACGGCGGCACCCTGTTCCTCGACGAAATCGAAAGCATGCCCCTGGGCCAGCAGGTCAAACTGCTGCGCGTGCTGCAGGAGCGCCAGCTCGAACGGCTCGGCTCCAATCAGGTGATCGCCCTCGACCTGCGCGTGGTGACCGCTACCAAGCCGGATCTGCATGAGCGCGTGCGCGACGGCCAATTCCGCCAGGATCTGCTGTACCGCCTCAATGTCGCCGAGCTGCAGCTACCGGCATTGCGCGAGCGCCGCGAGGACGTACCCATGCTGTTCGAACACCATGCCAGGCAGATCGCCGAGCGCTTCGAGCGCCCGCTGCCGGCAGTCACTCCGGCACTGCTCGCCCATCTGCTGGCTCATGACTGGCCGGGCAACGTACGCGAGCTGGTCAACGCCGCCGAGCGTCACGTGCTGGCGCTGTCCGGCTCCGGCAACCCGCCTGCCGCTGTGGATAACTCGCTCAGCGCGCGCATGGAGAACTTCGAGGCGCAATGCCTGCGCGAGGCCCTGGCCAGCTGCCACGGCGACATGAAGCTGGTCACCGAGCTGCTGCAACTGCCGCGGCGCACGCTGAACGAAAAGATGCAGCGCCATGGCCTGCTGCGCACGGATTTTCTCGACAGCGACGCGCCCAGCGCGAGCTGAACCGCCTGGCAAGATTCCGCCAACCAACCTGCAGCACTAGCAGATTTCCGCTAGCAACCACCTTCTCGATTTCGTCATAACGCCCACAGGGCGGGGCTTTCAGCGGCTGGCACAGCTTCTGCAATGGCCCAGCCAGCGCCTGCACTGGCGTACAAGAATAATGACGAGATCGAGGTTCCCTCTGATGGAAAGCACCAGCACGCTGTCTGCCCCCGCGCAAACGCGCACCACGTCCCAACGCATCAAATCCATTTTCAGCGGCTCGGTCGGCAACCTCGTCGAATGGTACGACTGGTATGTCTACGCCGCTTTCTCGCTGTACTTCGCCAAGGCCTTCTTCCCACAGGGCGACATGACCGCCCAGTTGCTCAACACCGCTGCGATCTTTGCCGTCGGCTTTCTGATGCGCCCCATCGGTGGCTGGCTGATGGGCATCTACGCCGACCGCAAGGGCCGCAAGGCTGCACTTATGGCCTCGGTGCTGCTGATGTGCTTCGGTTCGCTGATCATCGCCCTGACCCCCAGCTATGAAACCATCGGCGTTGCCGCGCCGGTGCTGCTGGTGATCGCACGGCTGCTGCAGGGCCTGTCGGTCGGTGGCGAATACGGCACCTCGGCCACCTACCTGTCGGAGATGGCCACCAAGGAACGCCGCGGCTTTTTCTCCAGCTTCCAGTACGTGACGCTGATCTCCGGCCAGCTCATCGCCCTGGCGGTGCTGATCATCCTGCAGCAGACGCTGACCGTCGAGCAGCTGGAAACCTGGGGCTGGCGTGTGCCGTTCGTGATCGGCGCGCTGTGCGCGGTGGTCGCCATGTACCTGCGTCGCGGCATGGAGGAAACCGACTCGTTCAAGAAGACCGAGGCGCCGAAGGAAAACATCATGCGCACCCTGCTGCGCCATCCCAAGGAGTTGCTCACCGTGGTCGGCCTGACCATGGGCGGCACCCTGGCCTTCTACACCTACACCACCTACATGCAGAAATACCTGGTCAACACCGTGGGCATGAGCAAGAACGACTCGACCATGATCTCGGCCGCCACGCTGTTCCTGTTCATGCTGCTGCAACCGCTGGTGGGCGCGCTGTCCGACAAGATCGGTCGACGCCCGATCCTGATCGCCTTCGGGGTGCTGGGCACGCTGTTCACCTACCCGATCCTCACCACGCTGCACACGGTGCAGAGCTGGTGGGGCGCGTTCTTCCTGATCATGGCGGCGCTGATCATCGTCAGTGGTTACACCTCGATCAACGCGGTGGTGAAGGCCGAGCTGTTCCCCACCGAGATTCGCGCCCTGGGCGTCGGCCTGCCCTACGCGCTGACCGTGTCGATCTTCGGCGGCACCGCCGAATACGTGGCGCTGTGGTTCAAGAGCGTGGGCATGGAGAGCGGCTTCTACTGGTACGTGACCGGTTGCATCGCCTGCTCGCTGCTGGTGTACATCACCATGAAGGACACCCGCACCCACTCGCGGATCACCACGGACTAGCCTGCCAGGCCGGGCGCCCTGAGCGGCGCCCTTCTTAGAACCTGTTCACGATCTTTCGGATCCGCTTCAGCGCTTTGACTGCAAAGTGGCGGAAGCAGCCGTTCGGTTTGGTGGGCTGAAGCCCACCCTACAGCTGAATGGTGGGAGTAGAAGCTCGGTCTACATTCTGTGGGAGCGGGCCATGCCCGCGAAAAAATCGCGGGCATGGCCCGCTCCCACAGGTACTGCACCGATGACCGCTATCGCCTTGTAGCAGGCTATTTATGCCGCCCAAAAAGATCGTCAAAAGGCTCTTAAAGTCGGCAGGCCGCCATGCCGGCCTGCAGCGTCGCCTCGTTCTGAGCGCCGGCGAAGATCAGCTCCAGCCGCGAATCCTTGCGCCACTCGCTGTTCTGCCAGTGCAGCGCCTGCCCCTCCAGGGCATTGACCGACAGCCAGCCGGCATTGGTCTGCACCACCAGCTTGGCGCGCCGCCATGGCAGCGGCGTCAGCCACTGCTGCATCCGCAGCAGGTCGAAACGCTGACTGGGGTGCCAGCGCCAACCGATGCTCCAGCCCTCGGGCTGATCCTGAACCAGGCAGATCGGCTCCTCGGCGCTACGCCAGACGGTGACAGCAGGTAACGGGCCATCCGGCAAGCAGCGGCCATCGGTCACGGTGCCCACTGCATCAGCCAATGGCAGACGGTCGAACGGCAGCAGACCCTGGCTGGTCCAGTACAGTGCATGCGGCAGGCTTCGCGCGATGCGCGCACGGCTCGCCTCATCGACCTCTTCACTCTTGTTCAGCACCAGCAGCCCGGCATGGGGCAAAGCGTCACGCTGGTTGTCGGCGAGCGGCCGATCGGCAGCCAGCGCGGCGGCATCGATCACCATCAGCAGCGGCTGCACCGCCAGCACGCCTTCCCAGGGCGCCTGGCCCAGCTGCTCCAGCAGACTCGAGGGATGCCCCAACCCGGATGGCTCGATGAACAGGCGATCCGGTCTGGCCTTGCGCAACAGTCGACCGAGACCGACCTGAAAAGGCACGCCATTCACACAGCACAGGCAGCCACCGGCCACCTCGCTGAAACTCAGGCCATCCTCGTCACGGCTGAGCAGCGCGGCATCCAGACCGATCTGTCCGAACTCGTTGATCAGCACTGCCCAGCGCTCGTGCGCAGGCCGCTGGGCCAGCAACTGGCGAATCAGGCTGGTCTTGCCAGCGCCCAGTGGGCCGGCGATCAGGTGGGTAGGTATCTGTTTCAGCATGGCGCCATGGTGCCGGTTAGGTGGCCCGAGGAAAAGCTCGGCTTGCGGTAACCTCGCCACAGACTCTACAGTTCTGCATCATTTTCTGGAGTTGGGTCGATGCGCCGTTTGCTGCCTCTGGTGTTGTGTAGTCTCTCCGGCCTGGCCTGGGGCGAAGCCTGTGTGGTGCACAGCCAGGCCGAGCGCCTGGACGTGAAGGTCTGCCAGCAGAACCGCAGCATCCCGCCCAACCTGTTTCGCACCGGTTTCTGCCAGCCGCAGCTCAAGGGCCAGAAGGTCGATGTCAGCTTCGTCGAGCAGTGCCCCACCGGCGCCTTTGGCGTTTGCCGCAACGCCAAGGTGGGCGGCACGCCCTACCAGCAGGACGTTCACTACTACGGGGTAGCCAACGACGCCGCCTACCTCAAGCCATTCTGCGAACAGCAAAGCAAAGGCGTTTGGATGGCCTACTGAGCCGTCATCCAATCGTCATCCACGTGGGTCTTAATACAGTCTCTCTTCGCAGCCGGTCAGGCACTGGCTGCTCTATCGCTGCGCCTGGGCGCAGCTTTTTTTTGCCTGCCGTTCGAGCAGTCGCTGCCGCGTCACGCCAGCCAGTCCAGAGTCAGCAACAAACGCCGCTCTCCTGCCGGCAACGCTGGCGAGCGATGCACCAGACCTCGGCCTTCGTTGCCGATCCAGCGCTCGCCCTTGAGCAGCGCGACATGACCGCAGCCAATCTGCTCGACCACGGCATTGTCCGCCGGCAGCGCCTGGGGGCCACCGAGTTGCTGACGTGATACCGCGCCTTCACGCAGCCACTGACTGCCGGGGCCGGCGTAGCTGGTGATCAGCCGCAACGGCACACGGTCGACGTGGAAACGCGGGCACATGGCACCATCCAGCGCGCGCAGGCGCAAACCGATGCTGCGGGCGTCGAGCAGGCAGGCGTAGGCGCGGATCAGCCAGGCCACGTCGGCGAGAAACGCCGCCTGGCCGGGAATATCGCTGTAGCCGGCGAGCAAGCCGGGCAACGCGGGCTCGGCATCGGCGTCGCTCAGGTCGATGCTCAGCGATTGCGCCAGGGGCTCCCCCTGGGCCAGCAAGGTGCTGGCGAAGCCGGACAGGTGGTCCGGCAGCCTGCGCTGCCAGACCGCCAGATTGACCTCGTCACGCAACGCCTCGCCAAGCACGTCGATCTCTTCACCGCAAACCTGTTGCGGCATCACACGGGGTTTGAACGCCAGGATCATGCGGCCTCCTGCCAGGGTCCGAAAGGATCGGGCAACAGCCGCCAGGCCTCGGTGCCGGCAGCCATTTCCTCGTCGCTGAGCAGGCAGTCGTCCAGCTCCGCGTGCAGCAGCGCAAAGTCGATGTTCTGGCCGATGAATACCAGCTCCTGACGGCAATCACCGCTGGCGGCGTCCCACTGGCGGATGATGCCCTTGAGGCCATCTTCATCCTGGGGCCACTGGCTCTTCGGCACGAAGCGCCACCAGCGCCCGGCCAGGCCGTGGCGCATCAGGCCACCGGCCTGGGACCAGCTGCCGGCTTCCTGATACTTGCTGGCCAGCCAAAAGAACCCCTTGGAGCGCAGCAGCCTGCCGTTGCTCCACTCGCGGCTGAGAAAATCGAAGAAACGCTGGGGATGAAACGGCCGGCGCGCCCGGTAGGCACTGGAGGCGATGCCATACTCTTCGGTTTCCGGTACGTGCTCACCGCGTAGTTCCTTCAGCCAGCCCGGCGACTCGGCGGCACGTTCGAAGTCGAACAGGCCGGTGTCGAGGATCGCCTTCAGCGGTACCGCGCCCATGCTCATCGGCAGAATCTCGGCGCGGGTATTGAGGCCGCGCAGGATGGCAGTCAGCTCTTCGCGCTCGGCCTGGCTGATCAGGTCGATCTTGCTGATCAGCAGCACATCGGCGAACTCGATCTGTTCGATCAGCAGGTCACTGATCGAGCGTTCGTCGTCCTCGCCAAGGGTCTCGCCACGGCTGGCCAGGCTCTGGGCAGCCTGGAAGTCAGGCAGGAAATTCACTCCGTCGACCACCGTGACCAGGGTATCCAGCCGCGCCAGATCGGCCAGGCTCTGACCCTGCTCGTCGCGAAAGGTGAAGGTTTCGGCGATCGGCAATGGTTCGGAAATGCCGGTGGACTCGATCAGCAGGTAATCGAAGCGTCCGTCGCGGGCCAGCTTGCTGACTTCCTCGAGCAGGTCCTCGCGCAGGGTGCAGCAGATGCAGCCGTTGCTCATCTCGACGAGCTTCTCTTCGGCGCGGTTGAGGCTGACATCGCGCTGCACCTCGCTGCCATCGATGTTGATTTCACTCATGTCGTTGACGATCACCGCGACGCGCAGGCCGTCGCGATTCTTCAGCACATGATTGAGCAGGGTGCTCTTGCCGGCGCCGAGAAAGCCGGAAAGCACGGTAACGGGAAGACGGTCGGGCATGGTGGGTTCCTCATCAGCATCAGGTTCACAGGTCACGTTGATGGCGTTCGCGCTGTTCTTCGCGCTCTTTCGCCTCGATACACAGGCTGGCCGTGGGGCGCAGCAGCAAACGACGCAGGCCGATCGGCTCGCCGGTTTCGCGGCACCAGCCGTACTCGCCGCGCGCCAGGCGCTCGAGGGCCTGGTCGATCTTGTCGAGCAACTTCTTTTCCCGCTCCAGCAGGCGCATCTGCCATTGGTGCTGCTCTTCGCGGCTGGCGATGTCGGCCTCGTCAGCGGGCCGCTCCTGCTCGCGCAGCGCGCCGAATTCATCGTCGATGCGTTGCTGCAATTCCTCACGCTGACGGATCAGCAGATCCCGGAAGAAACCCTGTTGGGCTTCGTTCATGTAGTCCTGGGGCGGCAGGGCAAGCAGTTCATCGGCGGTCATGGCGGGCTCACTGGGTTAACTTTAAGTGTTATAACATAACATTTAAAGCCAAATCGTCATGCACGCCAAGCAAGGGTGATCAATGAACCTCCAGACAAACCTGCCCGATATCGCCGCACAGCGCAGTGCCAACTCCGCCACCACCCTCGACTGGGTCGGTATGCGCGGCATCGCTCTGCCCGTGCGGATAGGGGAACAGGCCATCAGCGCGCGAATCGATGCCGGCGTGAGCCTGGACGACGGCCAGACACGCGGTATCCACATGTCACGCCTGTATCTGGCGCTGGCCCACTTGCAGCGCGAACCGCTGTCGCCCGCCTCGTTGCGCCAGGTGCTGCAACGCTTCCTGGACAGCCACCAGGGTCTGTCGCTATGCGCTCACCTGGATCTGCGCGGCGAGTGGCTGATCGAGCGGCCAGCGCTGGTCAGCCCACTGTCCGGCTACAAGGCCTATCCGCTGACCATCCGCTCGCACCTCGACCCGGGCGGTTTTCATCTGGAGCTGGGTTTGCAGGTGAATTACTCCTCGACCTGCCCCTGCTCGGCGGCCCTGGCGCGGCAACTGATCCAGCAGCGCTTCAGCGACGACTTCGCCGAGCGCACGCCGGATTTCGAGCAGACGCATGCCTGGCTGGGCAGCAGTTCCGGCATCGTCGCCACACCGCACAGCCAACGCAGCGATGCACAGATTCGGATTCGCCTGGAGAGCGATGCTGACGCCCTGCCCTTCATCGAACTGCTCGAGCGCTCGGAGGCTGCCCTGGGCACCGCCGTGCAGACCGCCGTCAAACGCGCTGACGAACAGGCCTTTGCCCTGGCCAACGGCCAGAATCTGATGTTCTGCGAGGACGCCGCCCGCCGCCTGCATGAGGCGGTCCTGGCGATGCCCGGCGTCGGCGGCTTGCACATCCAGGTCACCCATGCCGAAAGCCTGCATGCCCATGACGCCGTGGCCTGCGCCAGCCACAACTGGCGCTGAGATACACGGGGGCGCCTGGCCAGGACACTGCGCGTCCGCTGCACCTCCAGTGAGGCAATCGTGGCCCGGGCGCAGAACGCCCCGGGCTGGGTTACCACGCAGCCCGTGGGAACCATCGAGACCACCGCACTGATCGTTCCTCACGCTCCCCGTGGGAACGCCTCGCCAGGACGCTGCGCGTTCGATGCACCTCCCGCGAAGTGACAGCGGAGCGCGCCAAGCTGGAGTACCACGCAGAGCGGGGGGACGGTCCAGCTTTTGCAATTCATAACTGCCTGAAACAACCCTTTTTAGCCGGCTGGCGCTGTCCCTGATTGCTGCCAAGGCGGCGCTGTGCCTGACGTTCAGAGAGGCTTGCATATTGTGTATTCTGGTATACCATAATACTCAACACCACCCAGCCGAAGGAGCTGTCATGAGTTTCGAGATTCGCAAGATCGTCAGCTATGTAGAAGAAACCCTGATCGAAGGCGGCAAGGCCACCGACAAGCCGGTCACCATGGTCGGACTGGCCGTCGTGATCAAGAACCCCTGGGTTGGCAACGGCTTCGTCGAAGACCTCAAACCAGTGATCAAGGCCAACTGCTCCGAGCTGGGTGAATTGATGGTCGCGCGCCTGACCGCCGCCATCGGTGGTGCCGACAAGATCGAAGCCTATGGCAAGGCTGCCGTGGTCGGTGCCGATGGTGAAATCGAGCACGCCTCGGCCGTTATCCACACCCTGCGCTTCGGCAATCACTACCGCGAAGCGGTGAAGGCCAAGAGCTACCTGAGCTTCACCAACAAGCGCGGTGGCCCGGGCACTTCGATCCAGATTCCGATGATGCACAAGGACGACGAAGGCCTGCGCTCGCACTACATCACCCTGGAAATGCAGATCGAAGATGCCCCGCGTGCCGACGAAATCGTCGTGGTACTGGGTGCCGCCAACGGTGGCCGCCTGCATCCGCGTATCGGTAACCGTTACATCGATCTGGAAGAACTGGCCGCCGAGAAGGCGCAGTGATCGGGAGCAGGCCATGATTCGGCATCTCGCTGAACGTACCCCCGCCGGCACCAGTTACCGGGTGATCGGCCAGGGCCAGCCCGTGGTGTTGATCCACGGTGTCGGCCTGACCAAGGACATGTGGGGCGGCCAGGTGGTTGGGCTGGCCCAGCATTTCCAGGTCATCGTCTATGACATGCTCGGCCACGGCGACAGCCCACGACCGGCAGCGGACACCGACCTGGCCGGTTACGCCGACCAGTTGCGTGAACTGCTCGATCACCTCGGCCAGCAGCAAGCCACGGTGATCGGTTTCTCCATGGGCGGCCTGGTGGCTCGCGCCTTCGCGCTGCACTACCCGCAGCGCATCGCCGCCCTGGTGGTACTCAACAGCGTGTTCAACCGCAGCCCCGAGCAACGTGCAGGCGTCATCGAGCGCACTGCCCAGGCCGCCGAACATGGCCCTGACGCCAATGCCGAAGCGGCGCTGTCACGCTGGTTCAGCCGTGAATACCAGGCGGCCAACCCGGCGCAGATCGCCGCCATCCGCCAGACCCTGGCCGGCAACGATGCCCAGGGCTACCTGACCACCTATACGCTGTTCGCCACCCAGGACATGTATCGGGCCGACGATCTGGCCGAGATCCGCGTGCCGACCCTGATCGCCACCGGCGAGCTCGATCCGGGCTCGACACCGCAGATGGCCGAGCAACTGGCGCGCTGTATTCCAGGTGCCAGGGCCGTGGTACTGGCCGAACAACGGCATATGATGCCGGTGGAATCGCCGCGCCTGGTCAACCAGATGCTGCTGGAATTCCTCAGAGAGGCCAGCCAGCTGCAGAACACCGCAAAGGGGATCGTCGCATGACACTCGCACGCTATCAGATGTGCATTGACGGCCAGTGGGTCGACGCGCAGTCCGGCAAGACCTTCGAGAGCCTCGACCCGGCACGCGCTGAGGCCTGGGCGGTGCTCCCGGATGCCGCCGGCGAAGACGTCGAGCGCGCCGTACAGGCCGCTCAGGCAGCGTTCGACAACCCGGCCTGGCGCAACCTGAGCGCCACTGCACGGGGCAAACTGCTGCGTCGTCTCGGCGACCTGATCGCCGAGAACAAGGAAGCCCTGGCCCAGCTGGAAAGCCGCGACAACGGCAAGCTGATCCGCGAAACCCGTGGCCAGGTCGGCTACCTGCCGGAGTTCTTCCACTACACCGCGGGCCTGGCCGACAAGCTCGAAGGCGGCACCCTGCCCCTCGACAAGCCAGACATGTTCGCCTACACCACCCACGAGCCGATTGGCGTGGTAGCCGGGATCATTCCCTGGAACAGCCCGCTGTACCTGACTGCCATCAAGCTCGCGCCAGCCCTGGCAGCGGGCAACACCATCGTGCTCAAGCCCTCGGAGCATGCCTCGGCGACCATCCTCGAACTGGCTCGCCTGGCACTCGAAGCGGGTTTCCCGGCCGGCGTGGTCAACGTGGTCACCGGCTACGGGCCGACCACCGGTGCGGCGCTGACCAGTCACCCGCTGGTACGCAAGATCGCCTTCACCGGCGGCGCCGCCACAGCACGCCATGTGGTGCGTGCCAGTGCGGAGAACTTCGCCAAGCTGTCACTGGAACTGGGCGGCAAGTCGCCGAACATCATCTTCGCCGACGCCGATCTCGACAGCGCCGTGAACGGCGTGGTCGCCGGCATCTACGCCGCCTCCGGGCAGAGTTGCGTGGCCGGGTCGCGGCTGCTGGTGCAGGACAGCATCTACGACGAATTCGTCGAACGCCTGGTCGAACGCGCCAAACGTATCCGCATCGGCAACCCGCAGGACGACGCCAGCGAGATGGGCCCCATGGCCACCGCTCAGCAACTGGCCGTGGTCGAGCGTCTGGTCGCCACTGCCGTCGCCGAAGGCGCGACGTTGCGCCTGGGTGGCAAACGCCCTCAGGTCGACGGCGAAGGCTGGTATTACGAGCCGACCCTGTTCGAGTGCGACGACCACTCGATGACCATCATGCAGGAAGAAGTCTTCGGCCCGGTGGCCTCGGTGATCCGCTTCAAGGACGAGGCCGAAGCGCTGGCCATGGCCAACGACTCGCAGTTCGGCCTTGCCGCCGGCATCTGGACCCGCGACCTAGGCCGCGCCCATCGACTGGCCAAGGGCGTGCGATCAGGCATCATATGGGTCAACACCTACCGTGCCGTATCGGCCATGGCGCCGATCGGTGGTTTCAAGAACAGCGGCTACGGCCGTGAAAGCGGCATCGACTCGGTACTGGCCTACACCGAACTGAAAACGGTGTGGATCAACCTGTCGCAAGCGCCGATGCCCGACCCGTTCGTGATGCGCTGAGCGCATCGAGGAAAGTACAAATGATCGAACCCGGACTGTACAAATCCGTCATGGCCGCCTTCCCCTCGGGGGTGACCATCGTTACCACGCTGGGCCCGGATGGCGGCATCGTCGGGATCACCGCCAGCGCCTTCAGCGCGCTGTCGATCGACCCTGCGCTGGTGCTGTTCTGCCCCAACTACGGCTCCGATTCCTACCCGGTGCTGCGCGACAGCAAGCGCTTCGCGATTCACCTGCTCTCTGCCGAGCAACAGGCCGAAGCCTATGCCTTCGCCGGCAAGGGCAAGGACAAGGCCGCAGGCATCGAATGGACCCTCAGCGAGCAAGGCAACCCGCTGCTGAAAAACGCCGCCGCGATCATCGAGTGCGAGCTGTGGCGCGAGTACGACGGCGGTGATCACGCCATCATGGTAGGCGCAGTGAAGAACCTGATTCTGCCTGAGGTCGCTCCGGTGCCGATGATCTATCACCGCGGCAAGCTCGGCGCCCTGCCGGCGTTGGCTTGATCGACGTGACTTCGGCGAGAACCTAAATCACCGTTGTAGGGTGGACCGGGGCGCGTAGCCGACGCCTCACCTACGCGGCCCGACCCGTCCACCGCTCTGCAATCGCAATGGTGGACAAAAAAAGCGTTGTCCACCCTACGATCCTGAACAAGCTTTAGGTTCCTCGCCGGTAGCGGTAAGAATTCCTCTTTTTACGGCCGCGTTCACTCACCCTCGAGCGCGGCCTGTTTTATTTCGGAGTCGCCATGACACCTGAAGCGTCGCGTCTGTTTCGTCAGTACGCCTACCTCGATGGCCAGTGGTTGGCCGCCGATGAAGGCGGCACCCAAGCCATCTTCAACCCCGCCAATGGCGAAGAGATCGGCCGGGTACCCGACATGGGCAGCGCCGAAGCTCTGCGAGCCATCGCCGCCGCCAATGCCGCCTGGCCAGCCTGGCGTGCGCGCACCGCCAAGGAACGCAGTGCGGTGCTCAAGCGCTGGCATGCGCTGATGCTGGAACATGCTGACGCACTGGCAGAGATCCTTACCCTGGAACAGGGCAAGCCACTGGCCGAAGCCAAGGGCGAAATCCTCTACGCGGCCAGCTTCATCGAGTGGTTCGCCGAGGAAGCCAAGCGCATCTATGGCGACACCATTCCCAGCCACAAGCCCGATGCACGCATCATCGTGACCAAGGAGCCGATTGGCGTGGTCGCAGCCATCACGCCGTGGAACTTTCCGGCGGCGATGATCACCCGCAAGGTCGGCCCGGCGCTGGCCGCTGGCTGCCCCTGCATCGTCAAGCCGGCGCCGGAAACGCCGTTTTCCGCACTGGCGCTGGCGGTGCTCGCCGAGGAAGCGGGCATTCCCCCCGGCATCTTCAACGTGATTACCGGCGACGCGGTGGCCATCGGCAACGAGCTGTGCGCCAGCGCCACGGTGCGCAAGCTGTCGTTCACCGGCTCCACGCCGATCGGCAAGCTGTTGATGCAGCAGTGCGCCAGCACCTTGAAGAAGGTCTCTCTGGAACTGGGCGGCAATGCGCCGTTCATCGTCTTCGACGATGCCGATCTGGAGCGTGCGGTGGACGGCGCGCTGATCGCCAAATTCCGCAATGCCGGGCAGACCTGCGTGTGCGTGAACCGCTTTCTGGTGCAGGACGGCATCCATGACGCCTTCGTCGCCCGCCTGGCCGAGCGCGTAGGCGAACTGAAGGTCGCCGATGGTTTTGCCGAAGGCGCGCAACAGGGCCCGCTGATCAATGAGCGGGCTGTGGATAAAGTCGCTGATCACGTCGCCGATGCCCTGGGCAAAGGCGCCAGGCTGATCTGCGGCGGCGAGCGTCACGCGCTGGGCCACGGTTTCTATCAGCCCACGGTGCTGGCCGAGGTCACCACCGGCATGAAGGTCGCACGCGAGGAAACCTTCGGCCCACTGGCTGCGGTGTTCCGCTTCCGCGACGAAGCCGAAGCGCTGCACATGGCCAACGATACCGAGTTCGGCCTGGCCGCTTATTGCTACACCCGCGACCTCGGCCGCGCCTGGCGCATGAGCGAGGGCTTGGAGTACGGCATGGTCGGCATCAACGAAGGGCTGATTTCCACCGAAGTGGCGCCTTTCGGCGGCATCAAGGCGTCGGGCCTGGGCCGCGAAGGCTCGCACTATGGCATCGACGACTATCTGGAAATCAAATACACCTTGATGGGTGGGCTTTGAGGTTAAGGCGACTGGGTTAAGGCGATAGCAGCCTTTCGTAGTCGGGGGACAATTGGTGGGCTAAAGCCCACCCTACGGCTAGATGCGCGGCTGTAGGGTGGGCTTCAGCCCACCAAATCGAAGGTCCGCTATCGCCTTACAGCGGCCTCACTGCGAATTAAACCGGGAGAGCGACCATGAGCAACGACAAGTACGAGAAGGGCCTGCAGATCCGCACCCAGGTGCTGGGCGAGGATTACGTGAAGCGCTCGGTGGAGAATGCCGACGACTTCAACCGCCCGCTGCAGGAGCTGGTCACCGAATACTGCTGGGGGCATGTGTGGGGTCGTGAAGGCTTATCGATGCAGGAACGCAGCATGATAAACTTGGCCATGATTTCCGCGCTCAACCGCCCGCACGAGCTGAAGTTGCACATTCGCGGCGCCCTGCGCAACGGTCTCAGCCGCGAGCAGATCCGCGAGATTCTGCTGCAGGTCGGCATTTACTGCGGTGTGCCTGCCGCAGTCGACAGCTTCCGCATCGCCCGTGAAGCGTTCGCCGAAGCGGATGCCGAAGCCCAGCAGGCCGAGGCATAGTTTGAGTGATCCCATACCTATAACTCGAGCCCTAACCATGAAACGCCAGCCGATCGACGATAGCTTCAAGGTCAACCGCAACCCCGTGACCCTGCGGGAGATCGTTCTGGACAAGCTGCGCAGCGCCATCATGAACTTCCAGCTGCTACCCGGCGACCGCCTGGTGGAGCGCGATCTGTGCGATCGGTTGGGGGTCAGCCGCACCTCGGTGCGCGAGGCGCTGCGCCATCTCGAGTCGGAAGGCCTGGTGGAATTCGCCGACGCCAAGGGCCCACGCGTGGCGATCATCACCCTGGAAGACGCCTGCGATCTCTACGAGCTGCGCTGCGTGCTGGAAGGCATGATCGTCCAGCTGTTCACCCTGCGCGCCCGCGCCAAGGACATCCGCGCCCTGGAGCGCGCGCTGGAGAACAACCGCCAGACCCTCGAAGAGGGCGAGCTGCCGGACGTCCTGGAGTCGGTTCAGGAGTTCTACAACGTGCTGATGGAAGGCTCGGGCAACGACATCGCCGCCACCCAGCTGCGCCAGTTGCAGGCGCGCATCAGCTACCTGCGGGCCACCTCGGTATCGCAGACCAACCGACGCAGCACCAGCAATCAGGAAATGGAGCGGATGGTCGAGGCGATCAAGAGTGGCGACCCGCTGGCCGCTCACCAGGCGTCGGTCGATCACGTACGTGCCGCGGCCAAGGTCGCCCTGGAGTACCTGGAAGCCAAACAGGAAGGTGCCAAGGCGCGGGACATCGTCGCCCCCATCGGTCTGAAAGACCCGCGTATCGGGAGCTGACCCCCATGCCCAGCCCGCGCTTCTGTCAGCAATGCGGCGGCGCGACGCTGGAACGGCGCCGCCCGGCCGGCGACGACCATTCACGGCTGGTATGCGCCGGCTGCGGGCATATCCATTACGAAAACCCGAAGATAATCACCGGCTGCATCATCGAGCAGGACGGCCGCTATCTACTCTGCCAACGCGCCATCGCGCCGCGCGTCGGCACCTGGACGCTGCCCGCAGGGTTCATGGAAAACGGCGAAACCACCGAAGAGGCGGCGCTGCGTGAAGTGCGCGAGGAGGCCGGCGTGGTCGCCGAAATCCTCTGCCCCTACTCGGTGTTCAGCGTGCCCTCGATCAGCGAGGTGTACCTGATCTTCCGCGCCCGGCTGCTGCACGATACCGGCTACTTCGGCAGTGAAACCCTGGCTCGCCGCTTCTTCGCCCCCGAGGACATCCCCTGGGAGCAGATCTACTACCCGGCCATCCGCCAGATTCTCGAACGCTACATCGCCGAACGCGAAGCGGGCATCTACGGGATCTACATGGGCAGCGACGACACCGGCAAGGTGCACTTCATCCGCTGAGCCTGGCCGCGCCGCCGCCCGCCGTCGCGCTGCAGCCATACGGGCGATCCCGAACCGCTGTGAACCCACGAGCCTGCCGTCGACCACAAAGCACTTGCAGAGCAGCCCATCTGGCGCTATTAATTTGTACATGATTAGACAGGTTCGATTCGACAAGAAAACCCGCGTGGTTCGCGCCCTGGCCGAACGCATCGAGCAAGGCGTGCTCGGCGCCGGTGAGCGCCTACCCGGCGAACACGAGCTGGCGGCGGCCTTCGATGTCAGCCGCGGTACGCTGCGCGAGGCGCTTTCCGAGCTCAAGCGACGCAATTACATCGGCACCCAGCCGGGGGTCGGCTCCGTGGTCACCTACGACGGCGTGCCTCTGCACCAGGGCGGAGGCTGGGCGCAGGCCCTCGCCGCCGGGGGTGTGCAGATACGGACCGAGCTGCTGGGCATCAGCGGTGTGGAGCTAGAGGAGTTTGCCGAACGCTTCGGCCGCGCTCGCTTCATGCTGATCGAGCGCCGGCGGCGGGCTGCCGATGACAGCCTGGTGTCCCTCGAGCGTGCACTGATTCCGGCCTGTGATGGCCTGGAGAACCTGGCCGAGGAGGGCCTGCTCGACGACTCGCTGACCGCCACGCTGGCCGCCCATGGCTATCGGGCCGGGCAGGGCAAGCAGTGGATCGGTGCCGCGCCGCTCGACGATGAGGCGGCCAGCCAGCTGCAGCGCACGCCGGGCAGCGTATTCCTCAAGGTGGTGAGGGAAACCTTCGATAGCCGCGGGCGTTTCATGGAGCGCGTCGAGAGCTACCTCGACCCCGTCCATTTCCAACTTCATCTCGATTTCGGAGGCGCACCGTGAGCCTTTTTCCCGCGGCGCGAGACCGCGCGCTCGGCGCATTCCATGGGCTGGCACTGGGCGATGCGCTCGGCATGCCGACTCAATCGCTGTCACGCGAGCAGATTCACACGCGCTATGGCCACATCGAAGGCCTGATCGATGCGGACGACGATCAACCCATCGCCCCGAACATGCCGGCTGGCGCTATTACCGACGATACCGAGCAGGCGATTCTGGTCGGCGAACTGCTGGTCGAAGGCCAAGGCCGCATCGCACCGACTGACCTGGCACAGCGCCTGATCGACTGGGAAGCGGTCATGCGCGCCAAGGGTTCGCAGGATCTGCTCGGCCCTTCGACCAAGCGGGCGATCGAGATGATTCTCGCCGGCGCCAGTCCGGAACAAGCCGGGCGCTTCGGCACCACCAATGGTGCGGCGATGCGCATCACCCCGGTGGGTATCGCCGCCGATGTACGTGACCACGAGCATTTCATGGCTCAGGTGCTGCAGGCCTGCCAGGTGACCCACAACACCGGCCTGGGTATCGCCAGCGCCGCCGCCGTGGCAGCGGTGGTGTCAGCCGGCATCAATGGCGACGACCTGACCAGCGCATTGGCTCTGGGCATCGAAGCCGCGCGCGAAGGCCAGAAGCGCGGTCACTGGGTGGCGGGCGGCAATATCGCTGCACGCATCGAGTGGAGCGCTCGGCTCTGCGACGCAACCAGCCCCGACGCATTGCCCGGTTTGATCTACGAGGTGATCGGCACCTCGGTGGCATCCCAGGAGTCCGTGGTCGCCGCATTCGCCCTGGCGCGTGCCGTCGCCAATGGGCAACTGACGCCTTATCAGGCCTTGTGCATGGCCGCCAGCCTGGGCGGCGATACCGATACCATCGCCGCCGTCCTCGGCGCCATGCTCGGCGCGACCCATGGCCTGGAGGCCTGGCCGAGCGCGGCGCTGGCTCAAGTCTGTGCGGTGAGCCAAATCGACCTGGCACCGTTGACCGACCAATTGCTTGCCTTGCGAACGACTTGAACCCCATGGGTGGCCGCCCGTGCGGTCACTCAGCCCTGCCAACAACAGCAACTATCGCAGGAGTCATGCCATGCGTGCATCCGAACAGGTGGGCCAGTTGGAAACCCGCGGCATCGAGCCCGTCCCCGAAAATGAATGCAACGGTCATCCGCTGCAGCTGTTCTGGGTCTGGTTCGCGGCCAATATCAGCATCCTCGGCTTGCCACTGGGCGCCACGCTGATCGCCTTCCAGGGGCTGTCGATCTGGCAGGCGCTGATCGTCGCGATTGTCGGTGCCGGTGGCTCCTTCGCCATCGTCGGCCTGCTGTCGATTGCCGGCCGCCGAGGTCGCGCTCCGAGCCTGACGCTGTCGCGGGCGATCTTCGGCATGCGCGGCAATATCGGTCCGACCCTGGTATCGCTTGGCTCGCGTCTGGGCTGGGAAACCGTCAACACCACCACGGCGGCCTTCGTACTGCTGTCGTTGGTGTCGATCATTCAGGGCACGCCGGTGGAGGCCAAGTCCGCACCGCTCCTCACGCTGCTGTTCATCGGCCTGTTCGTGCTGCTCACCTTGTGCGTATCTGGGCTCGGCCATGCCACGTTGTTGGTGATTCAGAAATGGGCAACCTGGGTGTTCGGCGCGCTGAACCTGGTGGTTGGCAGCTTTCTGGCCCTGCATATCGACTGGGCCCTGGTGTGGGCGGCGACACCGGCGCCGATGTCCGCCGTGCTGATCGGCGTCGGCACCATGGCCGCGGGTACGGGCATCGGCTGGGCCAATGCTGGCGCCGACATGTCGCGCTACCAGCACAAGAGCGTGCGGGCAGCCGGGCTGGTGGCCTCGGCGGCCTTTGGCGCGGGAATTCCGCTGGTGCTGCTGATCACCCTCGGTGGCCTGATCTCGGTGGGTAATGACCACCTCGCGTCGGCGACCGACCCCATCGTGGCGATTCGCGAGCTGCTGCCGACCTGGATGGCGGTGCCCTACCTGATCACCGCGTTCGGCGGCTTGCTGCTGTCCAACAACCTGTCGGTCTACTCCGCGGGCCTGACCACCCTGACCCTCGGCCTCAAGGTCAAGCGGGTCTACGCCGTGGTGGTGGACATCGTGGTGATCTTCATCGGCTCGATCTATTTCATGTTGATCGCCGAGAGTTTCTACGGCCCGTTCATCACCTTCATCTCCATGCTGGCCGTGCCGATCACCGCCTGGGTGGGTATCTTCCTGGTCGACTTGCGGCACCGCCAGCGCTACGAGGCGGCCGACCTGATGAACGTCAGCCCGAGCAGCGCCTACTGGTACGCCGGCGGCGTGGAATGGCGCGCCCTGGGCGCCTGGGCAGTGGCGATCGTGCTGGGTTTCAGCTTCACCACCGTGAAAATCGGCGCCGACAACGTGCTGTTCCATGGCTGGCTGGCCGACTCCTGGTTTGGCCACAATGGCCTCGGCTGGATCATCACCTTCATCGTCGCTGGCGGCCTCTACGCGCTGCTCGGTGGCTGTCGTGACCGCCGTGCCGCCGTGACTCACGAGGCCAGCCATGGCCGCTAGATTGCTGTACAGCGGCCAGGTCGTCGTCGACCTGGTGATGGCGGTCGACGCCTTGCCGAGCGTCGGCCAGGATGTACTGGCCAGCAGCGCGGCGTTCGAGGTGGGCGGTGGTTTCAATGTCATGGCGGCGGCCGCACGCAATGGCCTGAGCACCTGCTACCTGGGTCGTCACGGGGTCGGTCGTTTTGGTGACATGGCGCGCCACGCCATGGCAGTGGAAGGTATCGAATGCCGCCTGCCGCCAAGCACGGGCGGCGATACCGGCCTGTGCGTCGCGCTGACCGACGCCAGTGCCGAGCGCTCGTTCATTTCCCATGTCGGGGCCGAGGGCGTATTGCAGGCCCATGACCTCCGTAACGAAACCGCCGCTGCCGAAGACTGGGTGATGGTCAGCGGCTACAGCCTGCTGCATACCGGCAAGGCCGCTTCCCTGCTGAGCTGGCTGCAGCAAGGCGGTGCTGCCGGCACTCTGGTGTTCGATCCGGGCCCGCTGGCCTGCAACCCGGCTCTACCAGGCGCCGAGCAGTTACTTGATCGGCTGGCAATCTGGAGCAGCAACCGTGAAGAAGCCCTGCAATTTACCGCTGCCGACAGCCTGGAACAGGCTCTGCAGCGACTGACAGCACGCCTGCCGGAAGGAGCACTGGTGATCCTGCGTGACGGTCCGCAGGGCTGCTGGCTGGCCCGTGACGATTGGCGTCAGCAGGTACCGGGCTTTGCCGTGCAAGCGCTGGATACCAATGGCGCTGGTGATGCCCACATCGGCGTATTTCTGGCCAGCCTGGCTGCAGGGTTTTCCGAGCAGGCCGCCGCCGCGCGCGCCAATGCCGCAGCGGCCATTGCGGTGACCCGTCGCGGGCCGGCAACCTGTCCGCCGGCCGTCGAGCTCGATGCCTTTCTGGCAGCGCAGAGCGTGGTCTGATCTGAGTGGGTTGGCCGAGTCCGTCAACGCCTGACGGCTCGGTTGCCTGCCAACAGCCCATGCAAACGGCGCATCCAGCGTCGAGCAGCGAAAGCTGAACCCGGTCGTTCAGCCCTCCGCCATCCATTCAGGGCGCCATGCCCTCGACGATGATCACTTCCGAGCGCGCGGCGCCGGCCCGGTAGCTGCTGGCTTCCTGGTAGGCCTCGGAGCGGTAGCAGGCGACGGCCTGATCGTACGATGGGAATTCGATCACCACGCTACGCTGTGGTGTGGTCCGGCCTTCCTGGGCTTCGGAACGGCCGCCGCGGGCCAGAAATCTGCCACCGAAGGCGGCGAAGGCCGCCGGGGCGCGCTTGGTGTATTCCACATAGCGCTCGGGGTCGGTGACGTCCACGTGCGCGATCCAGTAACCCTTCATGATTGACCTCCTTTAATTTGATTTCGTATTACGGTATACCATAATTTAAAATAACCCAGCCGACGAGATCCGCCATGCCCTTCCATCCCATCCGTGAACTCATCGATGACTTCCGCCAGGGCAAGATGGTGCTGCTGGTCGATGACGAAGACCGCGAGAACGAGGGCGACCTGCTGCTCGCTGCGCAGTTCTGCACGCCTCAGGCGATCAACTTCATGGCCCGTGAAGCCCGCGGGCTGATCTGCCTGACCCTGACCGACGAGCACTGCCAGCGTCTGGGTCTGGAGCAGATGGTACCGAGTAACGGTAGCGTGTTTTCCACCGCCTTCACCGTTTCCATCGAAGCCGCCAGCGGCATCAGCACGGGCATTTCCGCCGCCGACCGTGCGCACACGGTGCTGACTGCCGTTGCGCCTGGCGCGAAGGCCGCCGACCTGGTGCAGCCCGGCCACATCTTCCCGCTGAGAGCCAAGGAAGGCGGCGTACTGACCCGCGCCGGGCACACCGAGGCGGGCTGCGATCTGGCCAGGCTGGCCGGCCTGACCCCGGCGGCGGTGATCGTCGAAGTCATGAACGAGGATGGCAGCATGGCGCGCCGCCCGCAGCTTGAGGCCTTCGCCCACTCCCACGGCATCAGGATCGGCACCATCGCCGACCTCATCCAGCACCGCCTGAGCACCGAGCACACCATTACCCGCATCGGCGAACGCGAGCTGCCCACCGTGCACGGCGAGTTCCGCCTGATCACCTATGAAGACCGCATCGCCGGGGGCGTGCACATGGCCATGGTGATGGGCGATATCCGTCATGACGAGCCGACCCTGGCGCGCGTGCATGCCATCGATCCGCTGCGCGATCTGGTAGGCGCCGAATACACCGGCCCGCGCAGCTGGACGCTATGGGCCGCTCTGGAACGCATCGCCGCCGACGGCAAGGGCGTCGTCGTGGTGCTGGCCAACCACGAGTCGTCCCAGGCGCTGCTCGAGCGCGTCCCGCAACTGACCCAGCCGCAGCGCCCGTTCAATCGCGGACAGACACGGGTCTATTCGGAGGTCGGCACCGGGGCACAGATTCTGCAGGACCTCGGCGTCGGCAAGCTGCGTCACCTGGGCCCGCCGCTCAAGTACGCGGGTCTTGCCGGCTATGAACTGGAGGTTGTCGAGACCGTGCCCTTCGAGTGAGCGGAGGCCACGGATGACCGGTTGCGCAAGCGGGACAAGAAGTGTGGCAAAGCGCTTGCGGAAAGTTTGGAATACCATAATATGATATCCCTAAGGCCAGCCAGTTTATCGTGTGCCCCGCAAGAACCTGTTCACGATCTAGCGAGCTAGAGCACTACAAGGCAAAAACAAGCGAGGAAGCGGAGTTTACGAGCTGTAAATGAGCATTCTGAGCTTGTTTTTAACGCAGTAGGGCCGACGCGCAGCAGATCATGAACAGGTTCTAAGGGAAAATCACAAAGACAGCACCCGATATCGGCCGCCATTCAGATCCCCTGGATCCACTGCTCCGGTTAAGCGGGCACAACGCTCGCTTGCGAAAAAACACAACAAAGAGGGCAAGCAAGATGGTGTTTATCAAAGGTGTGACCTCGGTGCTCGCCGCGAGCATTCTGAGTGCAGCAGTCGCCACCACGGCCTCTGCCGAAACCGTCAACTTCGTGAGCTGGGGCGGTAGCACCCAGGACGCGCAGAAGGCCGCCTGGGCGGATCCGTTCAGCAAGAGCAGCGGCGTCACGGTGGTGCAGGACGGACCGACCGACTACGGCAAGCTCAAGGCCATGGTCGAGAGCGGCAACGTGCAGTGGGACGTGGTCGACGTGGAAGCCGACTTCGCCCTGCGCGCGGCCGCCGAAGGTCTGCTGGAGCCGCTGGACTTCGGCGTCATCGAGCGTGAGAAGATCGACCCGCGCTTCGTCTCCGATCACGGTGTCGGTTCGTTCTTCTTTTCCTTCGTGCTCGGCTACAACGAGGGCAGCCTCGGCAACAAGAAGCCGGAAGACTGGAGCGCCCTGTTCGACACCGCGACCTACCCCGGCAAACGCGCCCTGTACAAGTGGCCGAGCCCGGGCGTGATCGAACTGGCCCTGCTGGCTGACGGTGTTGCCGCCGACAAGCTGTACCCGCTGGATCTGGATCGCGCCTTCAAGAAACTCGACACCATCAAGAAAGACATCGTCTGGTGGGGCGGCGGCGCACAGTCGCAGCAACTCCTGGCTTCCGGCGAGGCGAGCCTCGGTCAGTTCTGGAACGGCCGTATCTATGCCTTGCAGGAAGAAGGCGCACCGGTAGCGGCAAGCTGGAAGCAGAACCTGGTCATGGCCGACTTCCTGGTCATCCCCAAGGGTGCCAAGAACAAGGACGCGGCCATGAAGTTCCTGGCTCACGCCAGCGGCGCCAAGGGCCAGGCCGACTTCGCCAACCTCACCGCCTACGCGCCGGTCAACGTCGACAGCGTGCAGCGCCTGGACTCGGTGCTGGCACCGAACCTGCCCACCGCGCACGTGAGCGATCAGATCACCCTGGACTACGCCTACTGGGCGAAGAACGGGGCGGACATCGCCACCCGCTGGAACGAATGGCTGGTGAAGTGAGATGACCGCGCTCCGTACCCCTGAGGTCGGTGCAGCAAACCGTCGGCGCGACAGCGCCGACGGTAACGCGGAACGGGCGGCGCGCTGGCGCGGCGCCCCGTACCTGCTGCCGGCCCTGCTGTTCCTCGGGTTGTTCTTCCTGACGCCGCTGATCGGCCTGCTGCTGCGCGGCGTGCTGGAGCCGGAGCCAGGGCTGGGCAACTACGCACAACTGTTCGCCAATTCGGCCTACTCCAAGGTGCTGTTCAACACCTTCGCGGTAGCCGGGCTGGTGACCGTGATCAGCCTGCTGCTGGGGTTCCCCCTGGCCTGGGCGATCACCCTGATGCCGCGCGGCTGGGGCCGCTGGCTGCTGAATATCGTCCTGCTGTCGATGTGGACCAGCCTGCTGGCACGCACCTACTCCTGGCTGGTGCTGTTGCAGTCCTCGGGCGTGGTGAACAAGACGCTGATGGCCATGGGCATCATCGATCAGCCCCTGGAGATGGTGCACAACCTGACCGGTGTGGTGATCGGCATGAGCTACATCATGATTCCGTTCATCGTGCTGCCACTGCAGGCGACCATGAGCGCCATCGACCCGATGGTCTTGCAGGCCGGCTCGATCTGCGGCGCCAGCCCATGGCGCAACTTCTTCAAGGTATTCCTGCCGTTGTGCAGGCCGGGCATTTTCTCGGGTGGTCTGATGGTCTTCGTGATGTCCCTGGGTTACTACGTGACCCCGGCGCTGCTTGGCGGCGCGCAGAACATGATGCTGCCCGAATTCATCATCCAGCAGGTGCAATCGTTCCTTAACTGGGGCATTGCCAGCGCGGCGGCAGCCTTGCTGATCCTCATCACGCTGGTGCTGTTCTACGTCTACTTGAAGCTGCAACCGGAATCGCCGGTGGCTTCCAGCACTGCGAGGTAAACGCCATGCTGCTGTCACCCAATGCCATGGGCCGCGGCCTGCGCTACGGCCTCAATACGGTCACCGCGCTGATCGCCGTGTTCCTGCTGCTACCGATTCTGTTCATCGTGCTGCTGTCGTTCGGCTCCTCGCAGTGGCTGGTGTTTCCGCCACCGGGCTGGACGTTCAAGTGGTACGGGCAGTTCTTCTCCAACGCCCAGTGGATGGACTCGGCGCTGGTCAGCCTCAAGGTGGCCTTGCTGACGACCATCTGCGCGGTCGCCATCGGCATGCCCAGCGCCTTCGCCCTGGTACGTGGCCGCTTCCCTGGCCGTGAGCTGCTGTTCGCGCTGTTCACCCTGCCGATGATCGTGCCACTGGTGATCATCGCCGTGGCGGTCTACGCCTTGTTCCTCAAGCTCGGCTACACCGGCACGCTGTTCGCCTTCGTGGTCAGCCACGTGATCGTCGCGCTGCCGTTTACCATCATCTCGATCATCAACTCGCTGAAGCTGTTCGATCAGTCCATCGAGGATGCCGCGGTGATCTGCGGCGCCACGCGCCTGCAGGCCATCGTCAAGGTGACCTTCCCGGCGATCCGTCCGGGCCTGGTGGCCGGCGGCCTGTTCGCCTTCCTGGTTTCCTGGGACGAAGTGGTGCTCAGCGTGATGATGGCCAGCCCCGGCCTGCAGACGCTGCCGGTGAAGATGTGGACGACGCTGCGCCAGGATCTCACCCCCGTGATCGCCGTCGCCTCGACGCTGCTGATCGGTCTTTCCCTGCTGGTCATGGTCATCGCCGCCATCGTGCGCCGGCGCACCGACGTCAAAGCCTGAGTGCCGAGGAGAATTTCATGAGTGCTGTCATCCAAGAAAACCGGGCACCACAAACGCTGGTCAGCCTGCGCAACCTGAACAAGCATTACGGCGACTTCACCGCTGTGGATAACATTTCCCTGGAGATCCAGGAGGGCGAATTCCTCACCTTTCTCGGCTCCAGCGGCTCGGGCAAGAGCACCACGCTGTCGATGCTGGCCGGCTTCGAAACCCCCAGCTCCGGGGAAATCCTGGTCGAGGGCAAATCCCTGGTCAACGTGCCGCCGCACAAGCGCGATATCGGCATGGTGTTCCAGCGCTACTCGCTGTTTCCGCACCTCGACGTGCGCCAGAACATCGCCTTTCCCCTGGCGATCCGCAAACTGAGTGCCGCCGAGCAGCAGCGCCAGGTCGAGGCCATGCTCAAGCTGGTGCAGCTCGGCGAGTTCGCGCACCGCCGTCCGGCGCAACTTTCCGGCGGCCAGCAACAGCGCGTGGCGATTGCCCGCGCGCTGGTCTACGAACCGCGCATCCTGCTGATGGACGAACCCCTCGGCGCGCTGGACAAGAAGCTGCGTGAAGACCTGCAGGACGAGTTGCGTCACCTGCATCGGCGCCTAGGCATCACCATCGTCTACGTGACCCACGATCAGGAGGAAGCCATGCGCCTGTCACAGCGTATCGCCATCTTCAGCCACGGCAAGATCGTCGGTCTGGGCAGCGGTTATGACCTTTACCAGAACCCGCCAAACGCCTTCGTCGCCTCCTTCCTCGGCAACTCCAACTTCCTGCGGACGAAGGTCAGTGGCCAGGCCGCCGTGCAGTTCGAGCAGCAGAGCCTGTCGATCACCCCGACCGCCAATCTGCAGAACGATCAGGACGTACTGCTGATGCTGCGCCCGGAAAAAGCCCAGGTGCTGCCGCAACAAGTCGCTGCGCAGACGCCCCTGCCAGCGGGCTGGAACGAGATCCCCGTGCAGGTCGCCGAAGTGGTGTTCCTTGGCGAGAGCCTGACCTGCCACGTGGTCACACCCGGCGGCTGCCACCTGACCCTCAAGGCCATGGGCAGCGGCCTGCAACCCCTGCAGCCTGGCGCCCAGGCGCGTGTGCGCTGGGCCGCCAGCGATGCCTGCCTGTACGACAGCTGGAACGAGAGCGACCTGACCAAGGGCGCCGGAGCGCACTGAGTGGTTGTGCGATATGTCTTGGTAAAGCAGTCGGCATAGTCAACGCCAAAACCTGTGGGAGCGGGCGGGGACGCCTAGTCCATGCCCGCTCCCACACTGGATCGCTGAAAGCCTCTCAACCGTTACACCCGCCCAGGCAAGTGGTACCGCTTTTCCCACGCAATACCAGCGTAACGGGCGGATAGCACTGCCGCCGCCCGCTGCAGCGCCTCCGCCATTCTGGAGCGCATTTTGCAATACGCCAGTACGGCGCGTGGCCACGGCAGGTTCGCCGGGTCGGCAGCCAGGGCGTCTTTATCGTTCGGGAGGGATTTCCATGCGTACAGTGCTGGCCATGCTGCTGGGGTTGCAGCTGTTGTCGACCGCTCATGCCGAGCAGAGCATCACCTTCGTCAGTTGGGGTGGCACCACCCAGGCAGCGCAGACCCGCGCCTGGAGCGAACCCTTCACCCAGCAGACCGGCATCCGTGTCGAGCAGGCCGGGCCCACCGACTATGCCGCTTTCAAGGCCATGGTGGAGAGTGGCCAGGTGACCTGGGACGTGGTCGATGTGGAGGCGGATTTCGCCCTGCGGGCCGGCCGGGAAGGGCTGCTCGAACCTCTGGATTTCAAGCAGATCGCCAAGCGCACCATCGACCCGCGCTTCGTCACCATCTACGGCGCCGGCTCGTTCTATTTTTCCTTCATCCTCGGCTACAACACCCAGGCCCTGCGCGAGGCGCCGCAGAGCTGGGCGGCACTGTTCGACACGAGTACCTTTCCGGGCAAACGCGCGCTCTACAAGTGGCCGAGCCCAGGTGTGCTGGAGATAGCCCTGCTCGCCGACGGGGTCGCCGCCGACAAGCTGTACCCGCTGGATCTGGATCGCGCCTTCAGGAAGCTCGACAGCATCAAGGGCGATATCGCCTGGTGGGGCAGTGGTGACGAATCACAGCAGTTGCTCGCCTCCGGGACCGCCAGCCTGGGCATGTTCTGGAACGGCCGGGTCAATGCGCTACACGATCAGGGCGCCCCGGTGGGCATGAGCTGGCAGCAGAATCTGGTGGCCGGTGACTTTCTGGTGATACCCCGGGGTTCGCGCAATGTCGCGGCAGCGCGCACCTTCATCGCCCATGCCACCAGCCCGAAACCCCAGGCCGACTTTTCCTCGCTGACCGGTTATGCGCCGGTCAATCTCGGCGCCTCGGCATTGGTGGACCCCAAGCTGGCGGAGAACCAGCCCGGTGCCCACAAAACCGGGCAGATCACGCTGGATTTCAAATACTGGAGCCTCAACGGCGAGCGCATCGCGCAACGCTGGAGCGCCTGGCAAGCCGCCAACCACTGACGCTTTTCGATAACACTGGTCGCCTGCCCCTCGCCAAAGTATTTTATATTATGGTATACCATGAACCATAAGCCTCGTGATCCTGCACGGCGGCCAGCCCCGACAGCGCCTCAAACGCACCGGGCTTTATAAAAATCGAGGAAAGCGACATGAAATTCTCTTTGTTCGTCCACATGGAACGCTACGACCAGGAAGTCGGCCACCGCGAGCTCTTCGAGCAACTGACCGAGCTGACCCTGCTGGCCGAAGCTGGTGGTTTCAGCACCGTGTGGGTTGGCGAGCATCACGCCATGGAATACACCATTTCGCCGAGCCCGATGCCGATTCTGGCCTACCTGGCTGCCCGTACCAGCACTATCCGTCTGGGTGCCGGCACCATCATCGCGCCGTTCTGGAACCCGATCCGCGTAGCAGGCGAATGCGCCCTGCTCGACGTGATCAGCAACGGCCGCATGGAAGTCGGTCTGGCCCGCGGTGCCTATCAGTACGAATTCGATCGCATGGCCGGTGGCATGCCCGCCAGTGATGGCGGCAAGTACCTGCGCGAGATGGTGCCGGTGGTCAAGGCACTGTGGAAAGGTGACTACGCCCACGACGGCGAAATCTGGAAATTCCCTACCAGCACCTCGTCGCCCAAGCCGCTGCAGCAACCACTTCCGCCGGTGTGGATCGCCGCACGTGATCCGGACTCGCACAATTTCGCAGTCGCCAATGGCTGCAACGTGATGGTCACGCCATTGATGAAGGGCGACGAGGAAGTGGTCGACCTGAACAACAAGTTCAATGCCGCCCTGGCCAACAACCCGGACGTGCCACGCCCACAGCTGATGGTGTTGCGCCACACCCACGTACACCTGGCAGACGACCCCGAGGGCTGGAAGGTCGGTGCCGCTGCGATCTCGCGCTTCTACCGCACCTTCGATGCCTGGTTCGGCAACAAGATCACCCCGGTCGACGGCCTGCTGGAGCCGAGCCCCGAAGAGAAATTCAAGGAGCGCCCGGAGTTCGAGCTGGAGAACATCCGCAAGAACACCATGATCGGTACGCCCGAGGAAATCATCGCGCGCATTCGTCACTACCAGGAGCTGGGCGTCGACGAATTCAGCTTCTGGGCTGACAACAGCCTGCCCCACGCCGAGAAGAAAAAGTCCCTGGAGCTGTTCATCCAGCACGTGGTGCCAGCCTTCCGCTGAGCCCGCAACCGCTGCCCGGCCATGCCGGGCGGCGGCCTTCGCCCTTGCGGCGAGACGCAAAACCCTATCCGAATAAAGACAAGAAGTAGGTTTTCCCATGGTGTCCCGCACAACCTTGCTGCTCTACCCCTGCCCGTTCTCCCCCGTCTGCGGGCTCTCCCGCGACAGGCGCAGCTGACCCGCTCAGCCGCAACCACCCACGCATCCCCTCCGGCTCTGCCCCGTTCACGCGGAGCAGCGTGCCGTCGCCAATTTGCGCAGGAGAGCAGTCCATGTCCCAGCAAGAGCTCATCGAAAGCAACAGCGTTGGCCAGGTCGCCGATGCCGATCGTCACGGCCGTGTCCGTGATCTGTTCACCCTCTGGTTCAGCACCAATATCGCGCCGCTGCCCATCGTCACCGGCGCCATGGCCGTGCAGGTGTTCCACCTCAGCCTCGGCTGGGCGATCTGCGCCATTCTGGTCGGCCACCTGCTCGGCGGCATCGTCCTGGGTCTGGCCTCTGCCCAGGGTCCGCAACTGGGCTTGCCGCAGATGTTGCAGAGCCGCGGCCAGTTCGGCCGTTACGGCGCCCTGCTGGTGGTGGTGATCGCCGCGGTGCTGTACATCGGTTTTTTCATCTCCAACTGCGTGCTGGCCGGCAAGTCGATCCATACCGTGGCGCCGGATCTGCCGCTGCCTGCCGCGGTGCTGATCGGTGCCTGCGCCGCAACGCTGATCGGCATCCTGGGCTACAACTTCATCCACACCCTCAACCGCATCGGCACCTGGGTAATGGGTATCGGCCTGCTCGCCGGGTTCATCGCGCTGTTCGCCAACGGCCTGCCAGCGGATTTCGCCAGCCGTGGCGGCTTCAACCTCGCCGGCTGGCTGGCGATGGCCTCGCTGGGCGCCATCTGGCAGATCTCCTTCGCGCCCTACACCTCGGACTACTCGCGCTACCTGCCGAAAAACGTGGGTATCTGGAAACCCTTCATCGCCACCTATACAGGCGCCGTTCTCGGTACCTCGCTGTGCTTCGTGTTCGGCACACTGGTGGCGCTGTCGGTGAGCGCGGACACCGATACCATGGACGCGGTCAAGCAGAGCACCGGGGTATTCGGCCCGGTACTCATGGTGCTGTTCATCCTCAGCATCATCAGCCACAACGCCCTGAACCTGTACGGTGCGGTATTGGCACTGATCACCTCGGTACAAACCTTCGCCGCCGACTGGGCACCCAGCCGTCAGGCCCGGGTAGCGCTTTCGGCAATTTTGCTGGTGGCCTGCTGCGTGGTCGCGGTCAGCGCGCCTGCGGACTTCATCTCGCGCTTCATGCAGCTGATCCTGGCGATGATGATCGTGCTGGTGCCCTGGGCGGTGATCAATCTCGCCGACTTCTACCTGGTGCAGAAACAGCGCTACCACATCCCTTCACTGTTCGACGCCACTGGCGGCATCTACGGGCGCTTCAACCCCAACGCGGTGAGCGCCTACGCGGTGGGCATCCTGGTGCAGCTGCCGTTCGCGGTCACGCCGATCTACACCGGGCCGATGGCCAGCAAGCTCGATGGCGCCGACCTGTCCTGGCTGGTGGCGATCGTCGTTACCCTGCCGCTGTACCTGCTGCTGTCACGTCGCGACACGGTGTACCGGCGCAAGCAGATATCCACCCTGTCGCGCGCCTGACGCTGGCGGCCAAGCCAGGCTACCGGGCTGATCCGGGAAAACAGATAGCGGCATGAGAAAGCCCCCGCCCTCGAGCGGGGGCTTTCGTTTCGGGTCAACGGCTATTCAGCCTGCCACCTCGAAGATCGCACCTTCCACGCCTAGCACCTCGCCAGTGGCCGAATACACGCCAACCCCCGTCTCGCAGACCTCCTTGATTCGCCCATCGGCGCAGCAGATGCGGTAACGCAGGTGAAAGGGCTCGTGCTTGAGCAAGGCGCATTGCACGCAATACCAGACGTAATCGGCGTACTCGGCCAGGATCAGTGAGCCGAAGCTGTGAGCGGGATCGCGGGTCAGGTATTCGGCGCAGTAGCCGGTCAGTTGCAGGCAGCCTTCGCTGACGTAATCCATGTACCAGGTGCGGGCGTTGTCGCCGCGATAGATCAGCACCGGCAGATCGTTGATCAACCCTGCGACACCCCCTGCCCCAACGCTGACCTGGGTACCGGCCGAGGCCTTGCCAGTGTGCCGATGCACCCAGCTGGCCAGCTCCAGACGCGAGTGCAGGTGAAACTTGCGCAGCAGGCTGCGCACGTAGATTTTCACCGTGCCGTCGCTGATGCCCAGCTCGCGGGCGATCTGCTTGTTGCTGTTGCCCGCAGCGATCAGCTGCAGGGTCTGCTCCTCACGTTCGGTCAGCGCGTTCGACGCTGCCGCGGGAGCCGGGGCGAAACCGGCTGCACGCATGTTCTCCTCCCCGTCTTCTGCGGTGTTAGGCCACTACCGACAGCAACTTCCATGCCTCGACCAGGGCGACTACCCCTTTAGGCATACCTCCTCAGGTGGATTGAGCGCGCAGGCGTGGCAGGAAATTATCTTGCCTACAGAGAAACACCAGCCATGCACCAACATATGACCTGACCGCTTCAATCCAGAGCAACAAGGATCGCCATGACCCGCACAGCCGAGCTGCATCCCTTCAGCGTGCCGCGATACCCCAGCGGCGACCCTGCCCAGCGGGTGACCCTTCAGCTCCTGGTCACCCAGGACGCCGGCCAGCAACGACAGGCGCAATTGCTGGCCCGTATCGACGCCAGCGAGCTCTGCCACCTGGCGCTGCCGCAGTACGCCGACGAAGCCGCGCTGGGCGAGGCGCTGGGCACGCTGTTGAGCGAAGCCCGGGTCGGGGTGCACCTCGAGCTGCACGGCGACGAAGCCTTCATCTGGTCGCTGCGCGGTGTGGCACGAGCAGCCGGTCTGCTGGCCGAAGAGATCACCCTGCATTGCAGCGAAAGCGGCCGACGCATGCTGTTCTGCGTGCATTGCGCCAGTCTGCAGGTGGGCACATCCGCCGATCTGCAAGCCTGCAGCCACTGCGCTGTGCTGCTGGAAGTGCGCCGGCATTTCTCCGAGCGCCTGGGTGCCTACCTCGGCGTCTGCGCGGATGCCGACCAGCCCTATGCGCAGGCCCGACCATGACCGCCTTCGAGGTGCGGGTCGGTGAGACCCGGATGATCACCCCGGTGATCCGCGAGCTGTCGCTCCAGCCCTTGAGTGGCACGCTGCCGGCCTTTTCCGCTGGCAGCCACGTGCAGGTGCACCTGCCGAACGGCAAGCGCAACGCCTACTCGCTGCTCAGCGACCCGAGCGACACCAGCCACTACCGGATCGCCGTGCGCCAGCAGGCGCAATCACGCGGCGGCTCGCGCTACGTGCATGAACGGTTGCAGACCGGCGATCGGTTGCGGATCTCGCCGCCGGCCAACCTCTTTGCGCTACACAGCACGGCGCGCCTGCACGTGCTGATCGCCGCGGGTATCGGCATCACTCCGTTCCTTGCCTATAGCACCGAACTGCTGCGCCGCGGCGACGCTTTCGAACTGCATTACGCCTACCGCACCGGGGTTAGCGATGCCTACGTGGAGACCCTCCGCGAGCGGCTGGGCAAGCGCCTGCACATTTACGAAAGCGGCAGCCGACGTCTCGACCTGGGCCAGTTGCTGAGCCATCGCCCGCTCGGCACTCACGTCTACGCCTGCGGCCCGCAATCTCTGCTCGATGCCCTGCGCGAACAGAGCCTGGCGCTCGGCTGGCCAGCGGCGCGGGTGCACTGGGAGGCCTTCGCCGCGCCGGAGCCGGGCGTGCCCTTCATCGTGGAACTGGCGCGCAGTGGCCGTCAGGTGGCTGTCGGCGCCGAGCAAAGCCTGCTCGAAGCCTTGGAGGGTGCGGGTGTGGAGCTGCCCAACCTGTGCCGCGGCGGGGTCTGCGGCCAGTGCCAGACGCCCTACCTGAAAGGCGACGTGGAGCACCGCGACCTGTTTCTCGCCACCGCCGAGCGCGCCACCAGCCTGATGCCCTGCGTCTCGCGTGGCTGCGGCAGCCCGATCCTGCTGGATATCTGATACCGGAGACGTGCCATGACCCTGATCTTCAAACCGGCAGAAACCTACCGGGACGACTTCAGCTTCCGCAACAGCCCGGCCGCTATCGCCCGGTTCCCGTTTCCGTTCCCGGAAGATGCCTACATGTACTCGGTGAACATCGAGCCAGCGGTGTCGCGCGATCCGGGCTCGGTGTTCGAGCACTGCTTCGATGTGGACGAACACTACCTGTCGGAGATGGCCGAGCGCGCCCGCGTTCTGGAGCGTGACCCCGAGCGCTGCCTGGTGATGCCGCACATGGCCCAGGCCGCCTGGGATCTGCTGGAAATGCTGATGCAGCAGCTGGCCGCTGACTACCCGCAGCACTTCCAGCTTGAACGTAACGGCACGGCCTGGCGCTGGCGCAACCTGGCCATGGGCATCGATCAGCACTTCACCTTTGGCGCTGCCGACAGCCTGCCGTGCGAGCCGCTGGAATACATCACCCGGCAGATGCAGGGCGATTTCGCGGTGCTCGACCAGCGTGACGGCGACCTGTTCATGGACGCCGGCATGGTCACCTGCCCGGCCGACTGGTCGCTGCGTTTCGACGCCGGCATGAGCTTCAAACAGTGGCACTCGCCCGTACCGATGGCCAACCAGATGGGCATCTTCGAACGCGCCCTGAAGTTTCTGCTGAACATTCAGGTCGGCCACCCGGTGCGCCGACTGAACTGGACGCTGACCATCAACCCACGCCTGGACACCTCGCCGGAGACCTTTCACGAATGGGGCAGCGACCGCGGCTCGGTCACCCCGGACAACGTCGGCCGCCTGGTGCACCTGCGCGTGGAGCTGCAGCTGATGGCCCGCCTGCCGCGCTCCAACGCCGTGCTGTTCAGCATCCGCACCTACCTGATCAGCATGGAAGAACTGGTCAGCAACCCGGCCTGGGCGCGCCGCCTGCACCGCGTGCTACGCGACCTGCCGGATGCCATCGCCGACTACAAGGGCATGACCCGCTACCGTCAGACCCTGGTGGACTGGCTGCGCCAGTTCGATTCCGAAGCCTGACCCGATCACTACACGAGGATTTTCCCATGGCCAACTCATGGCGCATCAGCGCCCTGCGCGAACGCCACCTGGCGCTTGGTTCGAACCTGGAAGACTGGAACGGCATGGGCACCGCCTGGACCTATGCCAGCGATCTGGCCGACCATCATGAGGCGATTCGCACCCGCGCCGGGCTGATGGACGTCTCGGGGCTGAAGAAGGTGCACTACGTCGGCCCCCACGCCGAAAGCCTGCTCGACTACGCCACCACCCGCGACATGGCCAAGCTCTATCCCGGCAAGTCGGTGTACGCCTGCCTGCTCGACGAGGACGGCACCTTCATCGACGACTGCATCGTCTATCGCACCGGCCCCAACGCCTTCATGGTGGTGCACGGCGCCGGTACCGGCTACGAGATGCTGATCCGCTCGGCACAGGGTCGTCAGGTCGCTGTTCTGTTCGACGACGACCTCCACGACCTTTCCCTGCAAGGCCCGGCAGCCGTGGATTTTCTCGCCGAGCACGTACCCGGCATCCGCGAGCTGCCCTACTTCCATCACCTGCAGACCCGGCTGTTCGACCGCCCGGTGATGATCTCGCGCACCGGCTACACCGGCGAGCGCGGTTACGAGATCTTCTGCAAGGCCGCCGATGCGCCGCTGATCTGGGACGGCATCCTGGAAAAAGGCCAGGGCCACGGCATCATCCCCTGCGCCTTCACCGCCCTGGACTGGCTACGCGTGGAGAGCTACCTGCTGTTCTTCCCCTATGACAACTCGCAGATGTACCCCTTCGCCGACCAGAAGGCCGGCGACACGCTGTGGGAGCTGGGCCTGGACTTCACCGTGTCGCCCGGCAAGCGCGACTTCCGGGGTGCCGCCGAGCACTACCGGCGCCAGGGCCAGGAACGCTTCAGGATCTTCGGTGTGCTGCTCGATGGCGAGCAAGCCGCCGAGGGGGGCGACAGCCTCTGGCACGAGGGGCGTCAGGTCGGCCTGATCACCTGCGCCATGTACTCGCGCCTGAGCGGACGCTCCATGGCCATCGCCCGGGTCGAACCCGATATCGCCGAGCAGGGCGTATCGATGCAGGTGCGCGGCAGCCTGGAGGTGAGCGCCATCGCCCATACGCTGCCCTTCGACGACCCCGAGAAGAAGAAACGTACCGCCAAGGGCTGATAAACCCGCGCCGGCTCGCTCCCAGGCGTTGCAGGGGAGCGCCGAGCATCGCGACGCCTCGCCAACCGGAGAACCGAACATGAACCAACGAGTCGCCATCATCGGCGCCGGCCCGTGCGGCCTGGCCCAGTTGCGAGCCTTCCAGTCCGCCCAGGCCGATGGTGCGCAAATTCCCGAACTGGTCTGCTTCGAGAAGCAGACCGACTGGGGCGGCATGTGGAACTACACCTGGCGCACCGGCCTGGACGAGCACGGCGAGCCGGTGCACGGCAGCATGTACCGCTATCTGTGGTCGAACGGGCCGAAGGAGTGCCTGGAGTTCGCCGACTACAGCTTCGACGAGCATTTCGGCCGGCCCATGGGCTCCTACCCACCACGCGAGGTGCTCTGGGACTACATAAAGGGACGCGTCGAGAAAGCCGGCGTGCGGCCTTACATCCGCTTCGATACCGTGGTGCGCGACGTCACCTTCGACGCCGCCAGCGAGCTGTTCACGGTCACCGCCCACGATCATCTGCATGACCGCACCTACAGCGAAACCTTCGACTACGTGGTGGTCGCCAGCGGCCACTTTTCCACACCCAACGTGCCTGACTTTCCCGGTTTCGAGCGCTTCGCCGGACGCGTGTTGCACGCCCACGACTTTCGCGACGCTCTGGAATTCAAGGGCAAGGACGTGCTCATCGTCGGCGCCAGCTATTCGGCCGAAGACATCGGCTCGCAGTGCTACAAGTACGGTGCCCGTTCCATCACCAGTTGCTACCGCAGCGCGCCGATGGGCTACAAATGGCCGGCCAACTGGGAGGAGCGCCCACTGCTCAGCCACGTGCAGGGCAGCACCGCGTTCTTCGCAGACGGCAGTTGCAAGCACATCGACGCCATCATCCTGTGCACCGGCTATAAGCACCACTTCCCCTTTCTGCCGGAAGCGCTGCGCCTGAAAACAGGCAATCGCCTGTGGCCGCTGAACCTCTACAAGGGTGTGTTCTGGGAGCAGAACCCGCGGCTGATCTACCTCGGCATGCAGGATCAGTGGTACAGCTTCAACATGTTCGACGCCCAGGCCTGGTACGCCCGCGACGTGATTCTCGGGCGAATCGCCCTGCCCGCCGCCGAGGGCATGCACGCTGAAAACCTGGCCTGGCGCCAGGAAGAGGAGACGCTGGAAAGCGCCCAGCAGATGTTCGAATTCCAGGGCGAATACATCCGCCAGTTGATCGCCGCTACCGACTACCCGAGCTTCGACATCGCCGAGGTCAACGCCACCTTCCTGCAGTGGAAGAAAGACAAGTACGACAACATCATGGGCTACCGCGACAAGTGCTATCGCTCACTGATCACCGGCACCCTGGCCACGCCGCATCACACCCCCTGGCTGGAGGCCCTGGATGATTCGCTGAGTGCCTACCTGGCCGACGCACCCACCGACCGCCTGAAGTCCGCCAGCTGAGGCGCTGCCATGAACCTGCCTGTGACAAGCCGCCCACTGGAGCCGGCGCTGTTCGCCCGCGCCGCAGACCTGGAACGCCACCGAGTGGCTCCTGGCGGGCTGACGGTGTTGACCCTGGAGCCGGGGGATCGCCTGGAGGTGATCGACCTCGAGGGCGACCAGCCTGCCGAACTGCTGGCCTTCACCGAGGATGGCCGCGAAGCGCTGGCGGCACTGGGCCTGCAAGCCAGCGCTGGTGCCGATGCCATCGCCCACCTGCTGCACGATGGCAGCCGCGAGTCGATTCACGTCAGCAACGGGCTCACTCGTCGTGGTGTGGACTGTCGCCGCCTGCCGGCCGCCGCCCGGCTGTGGCCCGCCGCCACACCCGCAGGCTTCAGCCGCGAATTGCTGGCCAACGCTGCGCTGTGCGTGATCGTCGCCGCCCCTGGTGGGCGTAGCGCAGTGCACAGCCAGCAACGCGCCAGTGAACTCCGCGTGCTGCTGCATCGCGCCAACCCGCGCAGGCTCTGGGTGCCGCCACTTCCCGCGCCGCTGGGCGAGGTGATCGACGAGTTCACCATCCACCCCGGCAGCGCACGCGACTACCTCGTCGCAGCCGGGCAGTTCGTCCAGGTGATCGACGTTGCCGGGCGCCAGTGTTCGGATTTCGTCGCCTTCGACCGCGCCGGCCTGGATGCCGGACGCGAGATCGACCTCGACCCCACCGTCACCCGTACCCTGAACGGCAACGCCTACCCGGGGCCGGGCCTGTTCAGCCGCTTCTACGACCGTGACATGCAAGCCATGCTGGAGGTAGTGCGCGATACCGTCGGCCGCCACGATACCTTCGCGCTGGCCTGTGCGGCGCGCTACTACGAGGCGCACGGCTACTTCGGCCACGCCAACTGCAGCGACAACATCAGCCGCGCCATGGCCGCTCACGGCGTAGACCCGCGCGCCGGCTGGCCGGCGATCAATTTCTTCTACAACACCGCCATCGACGCGCACCAGCACCTGACGCTGGACGAACCCTGGTCGCGCCCTGGCGATTACGTCCTGCTCAAGGCGCTGACCGATCTGGTCTGCGCCAGCAGTTCCTGCCCGGACGACATCGACCCCGCCAATGGCTGGCAGCCCACCGATATCCATATCCGCGTGTATTCCGAGAAGGAGCGTTTCAGTCTCGCCATGGCCACTCGAAAAACAGCAGATGCCGATCCGGTGCTGACCCGCGAAAGCGGCTTTCACGCCGGCACCTCGGCCCTCACCCGGCAGTTCGTCGACTACCGGGGTTTCTGGACACCGACCCGCTTCGACGGCTACGGCGCCACCGAGGAATACCACGGCTGCCGCGAACGCGTGGCGGTGATGGACCTTTCCGCGCTACGCAAATTCGAGGTGCTCGGGCCTGACGCCGAAGCGCTGCTCGACCACTGCCTGACCCGCGACGTGCGCAAGCTGGCGGTCGGCCAGGTGGTGTATTCGGCGATGTGCTTCGAGCACGGCGGCATGCTCGACGACGGCACCCTGCTGCGCCTCGGCGCCGATGCGTTTCGCTGGATCGGTGGTGAGGATTACGCCGGCATCTGGCTGCGTGAACAGGCCGCAAAACTGGGCATGAAGGTGTGGATAAAGAGCGCCTCCGAGCAGATTCACAACGTCGCCGTGCAGGGCCCGCTGAGCCGCCAACTGCTCGCGCAGATGATCTGGACGCCCGGCACCCAGCCAGCGCTGGAAGAGCTGGGCTGGTTCCGCTTTCTGGTCGGCCGCCTGGATGACTACAACGGCCCCCCCGTGATGGTGTCGCGCACCGGCTATACCGGCGAGCTGGGCTATGAAATCTGGTGCCATCCGCACGATGCGCTGCAGGTGTGGCAACGCCTGTGGCAGCTCGGTGAACCCCTGGGCCTGGTACCGCTCGGTCTCGAAGCGCTGGACATGCTGCGTATCGAAGCCGGGCTGATCTTCGCCGGTTACGAATTCGACGACCAGACCGATCCGTTCGAGGCCGGCATTGGCTTCTGTGTGCCACTCAAGAGCAAGGCGGCGGATTTCATCGGCCGCGATGCGCTGGCAAGGCGCAGCGCAGCACCCCGCCACAAGCTGGTCGGCCTGCAGCTGGAAGGCAACGAAACCGCGGCCCACGGCGACGGCGTATACAGCGGCCGGGCCCGTGTCGGCGTGATCACCAGTGCCACGCGCTCACCACTGCTGGGCCGCAACATCGCCCTGTGTCGCCTGGATGTTGGCTACTGCGAGCCGGGTACCGCCGTCGAGATAGGCAAGCTCGATGGCCAGCAGAAGCGCATTCGCGCCCAGGTCGGCGCCAGCACCGTCGCCTACGACCCGGACAAGAGCAGGGTACGGGCATAACCGAACCGCTTGTGGAAAGAGAATTGCTTGGTGATGGCCATTCGATCTCACGGAGGTGGCCCATGTGGTTCAGCAATGCATCCCGAAACCTGGCCGATGAACTCAGCCAGTGGCTCAACCGTCTGTTCGACGGCCAGCCCAGCGCGGCTGCCGCACAGCATCATCTGCAGCGCGACGCTCGGCTGTTCAGCAGCCTGCAGCGGCTGCAGCGCGACTGGGACGAATTGCAGCGCATTCGCCAGCAGGCCGAATGCCAGGCGCCGCCGCCCTGCAGTGCAGAGGAGTACGCCGCACTCCGGGAAGACCTCGCCGAGGCCCGGGCGCAGATCGGCGAACTCCTCCACGCCCGTGACGACAGCCAGCGGCGCCTGCACGAGCTGGAAGCCGAGCGCGCCCATTGGGACGAAGAACGCCAGGTCTGGGAACTGACCAAACGCACCCTGACCGAAGGCAGCTGGGCGATGAACGTGGTGGGCGGCGACCCCGACCATCCGCAGAACCTGATTCGCTGGTCAGAGCAGTTCCGCGAGCTGATCGGCTACAGCGCCCAGGAATTTCCCGATGGCTGGGACAGCTATTTCAAGGTGGTCAACGCCGATGACCTGAAACAGGTCATGCAGGCCTTCAATGCCTCGATGGTCGACACCGGCGGTGATGGCTTCTACGCCGTCGAATACCGCATGCGCCACAAGACCCGTGGCGAGGTGTGGTACCGCGAACGCGGCCGCTGCCTGCGCGATGCCCAGGGCCGCCTGCTGTATGTCACCGGCGCCGTACGCGAGATCAGCGACGAGAAGACCACCGCCACGCTGCACCAGCGCGAACAAGCCAACATCCAGGCCACCTACACGCAGATTGCTCAGGTCGCCGGGGGGATTCGCAGCATTGCCGAGCAGACCAACCTGCTGGCCCTCAACGCCGCCATCGAAGCGGCACGGGCCGGCGATCAGGGTCGCGGCTTCGCCGTGGTCGCCGACGAAGTGCGCAATCTGGCGCGACGCACCCAGGAATCGGTGCAGCAGATTCAAGGCATGCTGCAGAAGGAGCGCTCGGGCGAACCAACTTCAGGCAACAAGCCATGAAAATGAACTGAAAAAGTGCAGAAAAACAGGCTAACGCCCGCGATAAGCCCAGCCACGGCCATTACTGATGGCACACTCATTGCTTTCTCAAAAAGAAATTTTGTTTATCAAAGATAAAGCTTTCGACTCGACCTGCCTGCGCACCACTTATTCCAATAAACCGCTTTCGAGGATTCAGTGATGGAAGAACAGAAGACCCCGCCTACGCTCGAAGAGCTGCAGGCCCTGATCGAAATGACCAACACCCTGAACATGGAGATGTTCTATTGGTGGTGTACCGCGTTGATGATCTGCATTCACGCAGGTTTTCTGTCTTACGAGATCGGCGCCTCGCGCCTGAAGAACGCCCTGGCGGCGGGCGTGAAGAACATCCTCGCGTTCGGCTTCATCGTACCCAGCGTGTTCCTGCTCGGCTGGGCGGTCTACAACGCCTTCCCCGACGGCCTGGTACCGCGCATGGACGCCCTGATGGCCGGCATGCCGTGGAGCAAATCCATGGGCCCGAACATCCAGGACAACGCCACCGGTATTTTCTGGGGTGCATTCGCGCTGTTCGCCGCCACCACGGGTTCGATTCTTTCCGGGGCGATCATCGAGCGCGCGCGGATGAGCGCATTCATCATCATGACCATCGTGCTCGGCGGCTTTCTCTGGCTGCTGGCGGCGGCCTGGGGCTGGCACCCGGAAGGCTGGCTGACCGTCAAATGGGGCTACCATGACGTCGGCGCAGCGGGCGTGGTGCACATGATCGCCGGCTTCTTCGCCCTCGGCGTGCTGATCAACCTCGGTGCACGCATCGGCCGCTTCAATCCGGACGGCAGCGCCAACGCCATCGTCGGCCACAGCATGCCGATGAGCGTGGTCGGCCTGATGCTGATCATCGTCGGCTTCTTCGGCTTCCTCGGCGGCTGCATCATCTACAACTCGGGCGCTCAGTGGATCAACATCTACGGCCAGCCGACCAACCTCTCCGCCTTCTCCTTCAACACCCTGATGGGTTTTGCCGGCGGCCTGATCGGCGCCTACCTGACCACCCGTGAACCCTACTGGATGATGTCCGGTGGTCTGGTGGGCATCATCTCGGTAGCACCCGGCCTGGACCTCTACCACCCCGGGCTGGCCTACCTGATCGGCATGGGCGTGTCGGCCCTGGCGCCGCTGGTCAACAACCTGCTGCTCAAGTTCAAGCTGGACGATGCCGTCGGCGCGTTCGCCGTGCACGGCTTCGGCGGTTTCGCCGGCCTGCTGATCAGTGGCATCTTCCTGGCCGGTTACCCGAACGTGAACGGCATGCCGGAGATCAGTTTCTTCGGCCAGCTCGGCGGCGCACTGGTGATGGCAGCGCTGGGCTTCTTCCCCGGCTACGGCATCTCCTACGCCCTCAACAAGGCCGGCATCCTGCGCGTGCCGGCGCATGCCGAGGAACGTGGCCTCGACCTGACCGAAGTGCCGGCCCAGGCCTATCCGGAGTGGAGCAGCATGTACGGGCAGAGCAGTACGGTGGGTGGCAACGCCGCACAGCCGCCACTGACCGCCGCCCCCGCCAAATGACCCCTGGCCGGCCGCAAGGGCGGCCGGCTCATCCCGAGGAGTATCGCCATGAGCATCACCACCTACGAAGGTGCCAGCGCCGTATTCACCTTCGCCGACAAACCCGCCATCCTGATCTTCATCAGCTTTCTGGTCGCCGCCGTCAGCCTCTACGCGCTGATCGCGACCATCATTCACGAGAAACACAGCTACGCACTGCCTGATGAAGAACTCGACAAGCTGAAATGACCCTTCGACCGGCGGCAACCGCCGCCGGTCATCCCTCGCAGCACGCCCTTGCTCTGCCCACTAAGTAGCAGCCCCACACCTTGCGCACCAGGACAATGCACGGCGCGCACGTCAGGTATTCCGCGGCCCTCAGCCAACATGTAACAAATTGTTTTGAGCTCAGTGGGTTAGCTGATACAGCTCGACGCGCAACGATTCTGGCAGGCCTATTGCTTTACCAGAGGGGAAGTTAATTGCCCCACAGGAATATAAGCCGGTGCTTCTGCGCTGACCTTCCGCGGGGCAGCAGATCCGGTCCGCCACCGACAGCGGCCGGCTCAATCACCCGTCGGTTGGAGGCAACAGGCAATGGTTCGGTGTTCACAGATAGGCCGCAGTATGTTGGTTTTTCCTCTGGTGCTCGCCAGCGCCGCCGCTCTCGCCGACGAGGCGGCAGCGCCGATCGACAGCGGCGACACGGCGTTCGTGGCGCTCTGCTCGCTGGTGGTACTGCTGATGACCCTCCCGGGCCTGGCGCTGTTCTATGGCGGTATGGCACGAACCAAGAACGTCCTCTCGGTTCTCATGCAGGTGTTCTGCACCGCATCGCTGATGTCGGTGCTGTTCGCGATCTACGGCTACAGCCTGACCTTCACCAACGGCGGCTCGCTGCACGCGGTGATCGGTGGCCTGGACAAGCTGTTCATGGTCGGCATCACCA
Organism: Pseudomonas sp. MEJ086; assembly: GCF_030209025.1. NCBI lineage: Bacteria > Pseudomonadati > Pseudomonadota > Gammaproteobacteria > Pseudomonadales > Pseudomonadaceae > Pseudomonas > Pseudomonas sp. MEJ086. Next base: position 71,413 of record NZ_JARVSV010000012.1, on the reverse strand, counting down.
AGGACTCGGTAGTTGGCACCATCCCGGAGTATCTGTACTTCCTGTTCATGCTGCTGTTCGCGGCCATTACCCCGGCGATCATCGTCGGCGGGTTCGCCGAGCGCATGAAGTTCGCCGCGGTGATGGTGTTCATGGCCGTGTGGCTGACCATCAACTACATCCCCATGGCTCACATGGCCTGGGGCGGTGGCTGGGTGTTCGATCTCGGCGTGCAGGACTTCGCTGGCGGCAATGTGGTGCACCTCAACGTCGGTATCGCCGCACTGGTGGGAGCCTGGCTGCTGGGCCGCCGTCGCGGTTTCGGCACGCCGTCGCTGACGCCGCACAACATGACCATGACCCTTACCGGCGGCTCCTTGCTGTGGGTGGGCTGGCTGGGTTTCTGCGGTGGCTGCGCACTGGCCGCCAACGGCTACGCCATGCTGGTGATGGTCAACACCATGCTCGCCAGTTGCGCAGGCGCATTGGGCTGGATGATCGTGGAATGGCGACACCGTGGCCGGCCGAGCCTGTTCGGCGCGCTGTCCGGGGCCATTGCCGGCCTGGTGGCCGTCACCCCGGCCTGCGGCTTCGTAGGGCCGATGGGCGCCATCCTGCTGGGCTTCATCGCAGGCCCGGTGTGCGTCTGGTCGGTAGAAAAGCTCAAGCCGATGATCGGCCTGGACGATGCCTTCGACGTGTTCGGCGTGCATGGCGTCGCGGGCATCCTCGGCGGCCTGCTGACTCCCGTGTTCGCGCTTACCGCCATTGGCGGCCAGGGCTTCGTCGAAGGCCGCGGCCTGCTCGACCAGTTGCTGGTCAACGGCGGTGCCATCCTGTTCAGCATTGTCTTCTCGGCCATCACCAGCCTGATCGCTTACAAGATTGCCGACGCAGTCTGCGGTGGGCTGCGCGTGGACGAGGAAACCGAGGTTGATGGCCTCGATCTCTCCGCCCATGGCGAAGTCGGCTACAAGTACTCGAACTGAGGGTCACAGCGATGAAACTGATCACCGCGATCATCAAGCCCTTCCTGCTCGACGCCGTGCGTGAAGCGCTCACCGACGTTGGCGTCAACGGCGTCACGGCCACCGAAGCCAGGGGCTACGGCCGGCAGAAAGGGCACACGGAGGTCTACCGGGGCGCCGAATACGAGGTGCAACTGCTGCCCAAGATCAAGCTGGAAATGGTGGTGTCGGACGACCTCTGTCAACACGCCGTGGACGTCATCCTGAAAACCGCCCACACCGGCAAGATCGGCGATGGCAAGGTATTCATCCAGAACCTGGAAAGCATCGTACGGATCAGAACCGGCGAACTGGACGACGCCGCCCTCTGAGCCTGCCAGCCGCACCCGGAGCACGCTCTGGGTCGGCTGACGGCCAGCACCTCTTCGACGAACCTGGGTGCTGAACGACACAACCCGATGGCACACGTGCGCAGCCAATTCGCTCAGGGCTGGCGCCTGGGCGAATCGATCGCCCCGGGCTCAGCCCACCGGACTGAACAGCTTCAGGCCGGCCACTCCACAGATGATCAGCACCAGGCAAACGAGTCGCGCCAGCGTAGCGGGTTCGTTGAGGTAGACGATGCCGTAGATCGCCGTGCCGACCGCACCGATACCGACCCACACGGCATAGGCGGTGCCCATTGGCAGGTAGCGGGCCGAGAGCGCCAGCAGGTACATGCTCAGGGCGATGAAGACGATGCAGTAAAGGCTCGGCCAAAGCCGCGTGAAGCCCTGGGTACGAGGAATGGCGGAGGCGTACATCACTTCGCAGATGCCGGCGGCGAGCAGTGTCATCCAGGCCCAGGATGCAGTCATTCGAATTCCCTTCCACTACGCGAAACAGGCCGTGTGAAAAACCGGCCGGTCGAACGCGGAGTTTTTCACACAGCCTGAGGAAAGCCGGCCCCCCAGAGAGAGGCCGGCCGACGGATGCTATCAGTAACCCTGCCCAGGCACCCAGCTGGTGCCAGCCAGCGGCACCCGTGCCATGGCTGCGGACTCCACGGTCAGTGCCACCAGGTCCTCGGGATCGAGGTTGTGCAGGTGCGACTTGCCACAGGCACGGGCCATGGTCTGGGCTTCCAGCACCAGCACTCGCAAGTAATTGGCCAGGCGGCGGCCACCTTCGACCGGATCGAGGCGCTTGGACAATTCCGGATCCTGGGTGGTGATACCGGCCGGGTCGCGGCCGTTCTGCCAGTCATCGTAGAAACCGGCGGCTGAACCGATCTTCTTCAGCTCCTCGTCCAGGCGTGGGTGGTTGTCGCCCAACGCGATCAGCGCTGCCGTCCCGATGGCCACGGCATCGGCGCCCAGTGCCATGGCCTTGGCCACGTCGGCACCGTTGCGGATGCCGCCAGAGACGATCAGTTGAACCTTGCGGTGCATGCCCATTTCCTGCAGCGCCTGCACGGCTTGCGGAATGGCCGGCAGAATCGGGATACCGACGTGCTCGATGAACACTTCCTGAGTCGCTGCGGTGCCCCCCTGCATGCCGTCGAGGACGATCACGTCAGCACCGGCCTTCACCGCCAGCTTGACGTCGTAGTAAGGGCGGCTGGCACCGATCTTCACGTAGATGGGTTTTTCCCAGTCGGTGATTTCACGCAACTCGGCGATCTTGATCGCCAGGTCGTCCGGCCCCGTCCAGTCGGGGTGGCGACAGGCGCTGCGCTGGTCCACGCCAATCGGCAGGGTACGCATGCCCGCCACGCGCTCGGTGACCTTCATGCCGAGCAACATGCCGCCGCCGCCGGGCTTGGCACCCTGGCCGAGGACGATCTCGATGGCGTCGGCCTTGCGCAGGTCGTCGGGGTTCATGCCGTAGCGCGACGGCAGGTACTGATAGACCAGATGCTGGGACTGGCCGCGCTCTTCCGGCGTCATGCCGCCGTCGCCGGTGGTGGTGCTGGTACCGGCGATACTGGCGCCACGGCCCAGGGCTTCCTTGGCATTGGCCGACAGCGCGCCGAAGCTCATGCCGGCGATGGTTACCGGAATCTTCAGGTGCAGCGGCTTCTTGGCGAAACGGTTGCCGAGAATGACGTCGGTGCCGCACTTCTCGCGGTAACCCTCCAGCGGGTAGCGCGACACGCTGGCGCCGAGCAGCAGCAGGTCGTCGAAGTGCGGCAGCTTGCGCTTGGTACCACCACCGCGAATGTCGTAGATACCGGTTTCGGCGGCGCGCTGGATTTCCTGGATGGTCAGACGATCGAAGGTGGCCGACTCGCGCAGCACGGGGGGTTGTTTATCGCTCATGATGAGGCTCCTGATCAGTACGCGCTGGCGTTATCGACTTTGAAGTTGTACAGCTGGCGAGCCGAGCCGTAGCGTTTGAAATCGGCGGCGTTTTCCTTGAAGCCGGCGCGATTGAGCAGCGCTTGCAGCTCTTCCAGATGCTCCGGGCGCATCTCTTTCTCGATGCAGTCGGAGCCCAGCGATTCCACGCTGCCTTTGACGAAAATCTTGGTCTCGTACAACGAATCGCCCAGCGCATCGCCAGCATCACCACATACGACCAAGCGCCCGGCCTGGCCCATGAAGCAGCTCATGTGGCCAATGCTGCCGCCGACCACGATGTCGATGCCCTTCATGGAAATGCCGCAACGTGCGCCGGCATCGCCCTCGATCACCAGCAGGCCGCCATGAGCCGTCGCACCGGCGGCCTGGGAAGCGCTGCCTTTGACACGTACATAGCCGCTCATCATGTTCTCGGCGCAGCCCACACCGACGTTGCCGTGTACGGTGATCGAGGCTTTCTGGTTCATGCCCGCGCAGTAGTAGCCGGCATGCCCCTGGATATCGATGGACACCGCTTCGTTGACGCCGACGGCGAGGTTATGCGCGCCATTGGCGTGGGTGACCACCCACTCGCGGTCCTGCACATTGTTGACCTGGTCATGCAGCGCCTGGTTGAGGTCACGCACGGTTGCTACGGATAGATCGATGGTTTTCATGCTGCGTGCTCCTTAGGCCGACTCGCGTTCCCAGATGTACATAGTGGCGGGAACGGGCTCCCAGACCCTGGCCTTGTCGATACCCGGCAGGCTGGACAGCGCCTGGTATTCGGAGGCCATGGCGACGTAGTCATCGGTCTCGGCGAGGATCGCCGGCTTGCAGGCGATCGGGTCGCGGATCACCGCAAAGCCGTTGCGGGTGCCGATGGCGAAGGTGAAGAAGCCGTCGAGGGCCTCCAGTGAGTTGTCCAGGGCCTGTTTCAGGGAGTCACCCTGCTGCAGACGCCAGGCCAGGTAACCGGCAGCGACCTCGGTGTCGTTCTCGGTTTCGAAATGAATGCCTTCGCGGCGCAGTTCCTGACGCAGGCGGAAGTGGTTGGACAGCGAGCCGTTATGCACCAGGCACAGGTCGGCACCGGTCGAGAACGGGTGGCTGCCCTCCATGGTCACGGCACTTTCGGTGGCCATGCGGGTGTGGCCGATGATGTGGCTGCCCTTCATCGAAGCCAGGCCGAAGCGCTCGGAAATTTCTCTGGGCAAGCCCATGCCCTTGAGGATCTCGATGCTCTGCCCGGCACTCATGATGCGCACGGTCGGCGCCAGCTCGTTCAACACAGCGCGTACGGTGGCTTCTTCGGCCTTGATCTTGAGCACGATGGCGCTGGCGTTCTGAAACCAGTCCAGCTCGGCACCGAGCTTTTCCTTCACGGCGCTCACCAGGGCGGTGAAGTCGTAGCCCTCCGTGGTGGCCTGCAGGGTCAGCTTGACCCAGCCATCGGCCACTTCATCGCCATAGATGGCGAAGCCGGCGCTGTCCGGGCCGCGGTCGGTCATGGCCTCGAGCATCGGTTCGAACAGCTTGCCGAGCTGCGCTTCCAGCTGCGGATTTTTCAGGTAAAGCCCCACGATTCCACACATAGCTAAAAACTCCTGGGCAGAAGGCGCCCTACCCACGGACGGGCGCCGGAAACGGTTGAAGAGAAGGTCGGATCAGAAGAATTCGGTGTAGCGCTTGATCTCCCAGTCGGAGACGTGGCGGCTGTATTCCACCCACTCCATGCGCTTGAGCTTGATGAACTCACCGACGATCTCCTTGCCCATGACTTCGGCAAACAGCGGGTCGGCCTCCAGCGCATCGCAGGCTTCCTTGAGCGACTGCGGCAGGGTCTTGATGCCTCTCGCGGCAATGGCTTCCAGGCCGAGCGAGTAGAGGTTTTCGTTACAGATCTGATCGGGCATCAGTTGCCGGTCGATACCGTCCAGCCCGGCAGCGATGATCGCGGCGCTGACCAGATAAGGATTGCAGCCGGCATCCGGCAGGCGGAATTCCAGGCGACCATAGGGCACACGCACCATCGCCGAGCGGTTGTTGGCACCAAAGGCGATGAAGGCCGGCGCCCAGGTGGCGCCGGACAACGAGTTGCCGACCACCAGACGTTTGTAGGAATTCACCGTCGGCGCGGCGAAGGCGCACAGCGCCGGGCCGTGAGCCAGCAAGCCGGCGGCGAAGTGATAAGCGAGTTTCGACAGGCCCATGCCGTTCTTGTCGCTGGCATCGAAGAACAGGTTCTTGCTCTCGGCACTGGCGATGGAAAGGTGGAAGTGCATGCCGTTGCCAGCGCGCTTCGGATCCGGTTTGGGCATGAACGAGCAGATCATGCCCAGATCGTTGGCGATTTCGCCGGCCGCCATGCGGAAGAAGGTGAAGCGGTCAGCCGACTCCATGGCGTCGCTGTAGGTGTAATTGATCTCGAACTGGCCGTTGGCGTCTTCGTGGTCGATCTGATAGATGTCGAAGCCGACCGGCTGCAGCGCCTCCGTCAGTTTTTCCAGAAACTCGCGAGAGCGCGACAAGCCTTTGTAGTCGTAGCATGGCTTGTCGAGGTTATCGCTGGCGTCGACCAACTGCAGGGTGCCGTTGGCGTCACGGCGCATCAGGTTGAACTCGGGTTCCAGGCCGGTATTGAGCGTCCAGCCGCGCGCCTCGAGACGCTCCACCTGCTGCTGCAGAACATAGCGGCTGTCGTAAGGCCAGGGCTCGCCATCGACGTGCCCGATGCACACCACCCGGCCGTAACCTGGCTGCCACGGCACGGGAATCAAGGTCGACAGGTCGCCTTTGGCCATGAAGTCAGGCCCATGGGGCTCCATACCCATGCCGCAGATGGCGAAGCCAGCGAACCCTGCCCCAGCTTCCGCCACCGCTTCGAGGCCCGACACCGGCACCGACTTGGTCTTGGCCGAGCCGTGGATATCCACGAACTGGGCAAGCACATACTTGATCGCATGTTTCTCGATGATCTGCTGGGTTTCACTTGGCAACATCATGTGCCTCCTGTCGACTCGATGATTATTCCGATTAGGAAATTAACTTTCCCAATAAGAATGCAATCAACTTGCCAATCTTGAGCACATCACGCGCGACCCAGCTGCCGTGCGGGTTTTCTTCTATCCACAGAGGAAAAATGCTTTCATAGCAGGAATCTCACACCGCCCGGCGTGCACCGTTGCGAAGCAGCCTGATCATTCCTGGTGCGAATTTATTATTCATAATTAGAAAATGGCCCTGCATGAGCAAATCAACAGAAACGCCGCCCCGTCTGAAACTGGAGCAATACCTCGGCATGCAGATCCGCCGTCAGCGCCAGGCTCAGGAACTGAAGATCGCCGAAGTCGCGCGCATCGCCGGCATCAGCCAGGGCATGCTCAGCAAGATCGAGAACGCTCAGGTATCCACCAGCCTCGATACCCTGAGTCGACTGTGCGATGTGCTGGGCATGCCGATGTCCAAACTGTTCAGCCAATACGACCAGCAGGGCAGCGGCGCGCTGCTGGTGAAGGCCGACGAAGGCCTGGAAGTAGTGCGTCGTGGTACCGAGAAGGGTCACACCTACCACCTGCTGAACCATACCCGCGGGCCGAAGAAGAGCTTCGAGGCCTATATGGTCAGCATGGACGATGCCAGCGAGGAGTTTCCCACCTTCTCTCACCCGGGCACCGAGTTCCTGCACCTGCTCGAAGGTGAACTGGTCTATCGCCACGGCAACCAGCTCTACCCCATGCAGGCCGGCGACAGCCTGACCTTCGACGCTGAAGTTCCCCACGGCCCGGAACAGCTGGTACAGGTGCCGATCCGCCTGCTGTCGATCATGAACTACGGCAAGGAGTGAAGGCCGGGTTCATTCGGCGGCTATGTGGCGATAGCAGCCTTTCGTAGTCGGGGGACAATTGGTGGGCTAAAGCCCACCCTACGGCTAGATGCGCGGCTGTAGGGTGGGCTTCAGCCCACCAAACCGAAGGTCCGCTATCGCCTTTAAACAGCTCACGTCGCACTCAACGCCCTTCTTACAGCGCGCCCTCCAGGTCGAACAGAGCTGGCTGGTGGCGTCATACCTCTTTCCGTTTTCTCGCCTCAGAGACGAACCCGCGACCTGGCTGCGGACTGCCGCCGGGAACGGCGATGACGTCCTCGCCATTATCCTCGCGACCACATCCTATAAATTCCTGTGGGGATAAATAAATTCCCCACAGGCATGGACACGAACAAAACATTCGCTTATAAAAATCACCATCAAGAAAATTAGATTCGTCACAAGAAAATATTTTCACAGACGAACCGCGCATTCACCCATGAAGAATTCCCTGCCGCCGCCCCTTCAGAGGATCCGACATGCAGCACGCCCAGAATCAGTACGTGATCAAGATCAGTTGCCCGGCCACGTCGGGCATCGTCGCCGCGGTGGCGTCCTTTCTCGCCGAGCATCAGTGCTACATCAGCGAGATGTCGCAATTCGACGACGAGGTCAGCAGCACCTTCTTCATGCGCGCGGTATTCCGTTTCAACACCGGCGTGACCGATGACCTGGCGAAGATCGAGGAAGGCTTTACCGCGGTGGCGGGCGCCTTCGACATGACCTGGGGTCTGTTCAGCACCAGCAAGCCCATGCGCGTGCTGCTGATGGTCAGCAAGTTCGATCATTGCCTGGCCGACCTGCTCTATCGCCACCAGAAGGGCGAGCTGAACATGGAGATCACCGCCATCGTCTCCAACCACCTCGACCTGCGTCCCATGGCCGAGCGCGAGGGCATCCGCTTCATCTACCTGCCGGTGACCAAGGACACCAAGACCGGGCAGGAAGCCGAGCTGATGAAGATCGTCGATGAAACCGGCACCGATCTGGTGGTGCTGGCGCGCTACATGCAGATTCTTTCCAACAATTTGTGCAAGCAGCTGGCTGGCCGGGCGATCAACATCCATCACTCGTTCCTGCCCGGTTTCAAGGGTGCCAAGCCTTACCACCAGGCGTTCGAACGCGGCGTGAAGCTGATCGGCGCCACCGCCCACTACGTCACCTCGGATCTCGACGAGGGCCCGATCATCGAGCAGGAAGTGCAGCGCGTGGATCACGCCCTGCGACCTGACGACCTGGTCGCCATTGGCCGCGATACGGAAACGGTGGCGCTGTCGCGAGCGGTGAAATATCACATCGAGCACCGCGTGTTCCTCAATGGCGACCGCACGGTGATCTTCCGATGAGCCCGTTGATCGACGGCAAGGCCGCGGCCGCCCGCGTACTCGCCGACGTACGGGCAGAGGTCGAGCAGTTGCACGCTCAGGGCGTCGAGCCGGCGCTGGCCGTGGTGCTGGTCGGTGACGATCCGGCCAGCCACGTCTACGTGCGCAACAAGGTGCTGCGCGCCGGTGAAGTCGGCATTCGCTCGCTCGAATATCGCCTGCCGGCCGAAGCCAGTGTCGCCGAGGTGCTGGACGTGGTCGGCGCGCTGAATGTCGACCCGGCCGTGCACGGCATTCTGGTGCAGTTGCCACTGCCCACACACATCGACGAAGTGCGCGTGCTGCAAGCCATCGACCCTGGCAAGGATGTCGACGGTTTCCATAGCGAGAACGTTGGCGGCCTGAGCCAGGGCCGACCGGTGCTGACACCCTGCACGCCAGCCGGCTGCATGCGTCTGCTGCGTGACACTCTGGGCGACCTTTCCGGCAAGCACGCCGTGGTGGTCGGCCGCTCGAACATCGTCGGCAAGCCAATGGCCGCGCTGCTGCTGGCGGCCAACTGCAGCGTCAGCGTGGTGCACTCGCGCAGCATCGAGCCGCAGAAGCTGTGCAGCCAGGCCGACATCGTGATCGCCGCCGTCGGCCGCCCGAGAATGATCGGCGCCAGCTGGATAAAGCCCGGTGCCGTGGTGATCGACGTCGGCATCAACCGCATCGAAGAAGACGGCAGAAGCCGCCTGGTCGGGGATGTGGATTTCGCTGCCGTGCAGCCCGTGGCCGCGGCCATCACCCCGGTACCCGGTGGAGTCGGCCCCATGACCATCGCCATGTTGATGCACAACACCGTCCTCGCCGCCCGTCAGCAGACCGGCCAGGCCATTCAGGAGGCTCGCTGATGCCTTTCTCGCTGCTCAAATACGGCCTGTCGTCGGAATATCCCGTCGAGGTCGACCTGCCCGCACCGAAGGAACTCAAGTCCTCCTACGACGTGGTCATCATCGGCGCCGGCGGGCATGGCCTGGCCACCGCCTACTACCTGTCGCGGTACCACGGCATCAGCAATATCGCGGTGCTGGAGAAAGGCTACCTGGGGGGTGGCAACACCGCGCGCAACACCGCGGTGATCCGCTCCAACTACCTGACCAGCGAGGGTGTGAAGTTCTACATCGAGTCGGTACGGATGTTCGAAAACCTCTCCAACGAGTTCGACTTCAACATCATGTACTCCGGCCGTGGCCAGCTCACTCTGGCCCACACCGACGCCAGCGTGCGGGCGTTCCGCCAGCGCGCCGAAGTGAACAAGCACTTCGGCGGGCGCACCGAGATGATCGATCGCCAGCAGATCCGCGAGCTGGTGCCGAGCCTGAATCTCGATCCCGGCCATATTCCGGTGCTCGCCGGCCTCTGGCACATCGACGGCGGCACCGCGCGCCACGACGCCGTGGCCTGGGGCTACGCCAAGGGCGCAGCCAAGCGTGGGGTGGAAATTCACCAGCTGACCGAGGTACAGGACTTCGTCGTCGAGGCCGGGCGCATTCGCGCGGTGAAGACCAATCGCGGCACCATTCAGTGCGGCTGCGTGGTTCAGGCGGTGGCCGGTACCAGCTCGCTGCTGATGAACAAGCTGAATATCAAGGCGCCGATCCACACCTATCCGCTGCAGGCGATGGTCACGCAGCCGTTCAAGCCGTTCCTCGATCCGCTGGTGAGCTCCTCGGCCCTGCATTGCTACGTGCAGCAGACCAGCCGTGGCGAGATCGTCTTTGGCGGAGGTTCCGACCCCTACCCGCTGTACAACACCCGTTCGACCCTGGACCTCAAGGAAAGCCTGCTGGCCTCGGCAGTGGAAATGTTCCCCTTCATGGCCAACGCCAAGCTGATGCGCCAGTGGGCCGGCATCACCGACATGACCCCGGACTACAGCCCGATCATGGGCCTGTCGCCCATCGACGGTTACTACCTGGATGCCGGCTGGGGAACCTGGGGATTCAAGGCCACGCCGATCTGCGGCAAGACCATGGCCGAGCTGGTCGCCAGCGGCGGTAAGGTTCCGCAGCTGATCGCACCGTTCGGCCTGGATCGCTTCAGCCGCTTCCAGCAGGTCAACGAAATGGGCGCCACGGCGGCCAGCCACTGACGGGTTACAGCCAATGAAGATCATGACTTGCCCGCTCAACGGGCCGCGCAACATCAGCGAATTCACCTACGGCGGCGAACTCAAGCACATGCCCGACCCGACGACCTGCAGCGTCGCGCAATGGGCCGACTACGTGTTCAACAGCGAGAACCTGCTCGGTGTGGTCACCGAATGGTGGATGCACACGCCGTCGAGCTACTGGTTCCTGGCCGAGCGCCACACCGGCAGCGACGAGATCCTGCGTACCTTCGACCCTCGTGAACTGTTCGACCAGCGTGTCGATTTCGCCGCACCGGAGGCCGCCCAATGAACCGCCTGCCCGCCCCCATGGGGTTGCTGATCGACCGCAACAGACCACTGACCTTCAGCTTCGACGGCCGCTCGTGCCAGGGTTTTGCCGGCGATACCGTCGCCAGCGCCCTGGCTGGCGATGGCCGCTGGCTGCTGTCGCGCTCGTTCAAGTACCACCGCCCCCGCGGCCCGCTGACCATGGCCGGCCAGGACGCCAACACCCTGGTGCAACTGCCGGACGAACCCAACGTGCTGGCGGACGACTACCCGCTCGCTGCCGGTATCAGCGTCACCCCACAGAACGTCAATGGCAGCCTGGAGAAGGATCGCGACGCGATTCTCGGCAAGTTCTCCAAGTTCATGCCGGTAGGTTTCTACTACCGCGCGTTCTACAAGCCCAAGGGCATGTGGAAGCGCTGGGAACCGCTGATCCGCAAGAAGGCCGGCCTCGGCGTGCTCGACCTCGGGTTCGAGCCGACCTATCACGACAAGGCCTACCTGTTCTGCGACCTGGCAGTGATCGGCTCCGGCCCAGCGGGCCTGTCCGCCGCCCTGCACGCGGCCAACGGCGGTGCCAAGGTACTGCTGATCGAACAGAACCCGGTACTCGGCGGCTCGCTGACCTACGCCCGCTTCGGCCTCGACGCCAATGCCGCCATGGGCCTGCGCGAAGAACTGGTCAGCGCGGTGAAGGGCCATGCCAATATCCGCGTGCTCGACCACGCCCTGTGCAACGCCTGGTTCGCCGACAACTACCTGCCGGTGATCCAGGGCAACCGCCTGTACAAGGTGCGCGCCAGGCAGTGCATCATCGCCAGCGGCTCCTTCGACCAGCCGGTGATTTTCCGCAACAACGACCTGCCGGGGGTAATGCTGACCAGCGCCGCCCAGCGTCTGATGCGCCTGTACGCGGTGAAACCGGGCAAGCGCGCGGTGGTACTGACCGGCAACGATGACGGCTACCTGGCCGCCCTCGATCTGTTTGACGCGGGTGTGGAGGTCGCCGCGGTGGTCGACATGCGCGAGCGTATCGATACGCCCGGCCTGGTCACTGCGGTGCAAGCCAAGGGCATTCCCTGCCACGCCGGACACACCGTGTATGAAGCGCTCGCCGACAAGCACGCGCGCCACATCAGCGCTGTCGACGTCAGGCGTATCAGCGCTCGAGGCAAGGTGGCCGAGGCCAGCACGCGGATCGATTGCGACCTGTTGTGCATGTCCGCCGGTTACATGCCGGTCTACCAGTTGCTCTGCCAGGCCGGCGGCAGCCTGCGTTACGCCGACGAACATGCGGCGTTCTCGATCCATAACCTGCCGAAGATGCTCCGCGTAGCCGGCTCGGTGAACGGCCGCCACGACCTGCAGCGGGTAATCGCCGACGGTCAGCGCGCCGCCAGCGAAGCCCTCGTCGACCTCGGTCTGGGCGGCGCTCCGGGAGACGGCGCGGACAAGGACGACAGCCGGGTCAACTTCCCCTGGCCGATCTTCGCCCACCCCCAGGGCAAGGAATTCGTCGACTTCGACGAAGACCTGCAGATCCGCGATATCGTCAACGCCACCCGTCACGGCTACCGCGACGTGCAACTGGTCAAGCGCTTCTCCACCGTCGGCATGGGGCCGTCCCAGGGACGTCACTCGGCGCTGCCCACGGCGCGCCTGGTCGCCGATGCCACCGGCCGCAGCGTCAGCGAAACCGGCGTGACCACGGCGCGCCCGCCTTTCTCGGCGGAGAAGCTTGCGCACATTGCCGGCCGCGGCTTCGACCCCTATCGGCAGACCGCCATGCACCGCCGTCATGTCGAGCTCGGCGCCAGGCTGATGCCAGCAGGCGTCTGGCAGCGCCCGGCGTTCTACGGCAAGGCCGAAGATCGTGAAGCCTGCATGCAGGCCGAGGCCCGCCATGTGCGTGAGAAGGTCGGCCTGATCGACGTGTCCACCCTGGGCGGCCTCGACATCCGCGGGCCGGATGCCGCCGAGCTGCTGGAACGCATGTATACCTTCGGTTTCAAGAAGCTCGCCGTCGGCCGTACCCGCTACGCGCTGATGACCGCCGAGGATGGCGTGGTGATCGATGACGGGGTGGCCTGCCGCCTGGCCGAGCAGCACTTCTACGTATCGGCGACCACCAGCGGCGTGGATCGCGTCTACCGCAGCATGCTCAAGTGGAATGCGCAGTGGCGCCTGAACGTCGACATCGCCAACGTCAGTGCCGCCTTCGCCGCGGTCAACCTGGCCGGGCCGCTGTCGCGCCAGGTACTGGAAAAGCTCTGCAGCGATGTCGACCTTGGCGCTGAGGGCTTCCCCTATCTCGGCGTGCGTGAGGGCAGCGTTGCCGGGGTGCCGGCGCGGCTGCTGCGGGTCGGTTTCGTCGGCGAGCTGGGTTACGAGATCCACGTGCCGGCGCGCTTCGGCGAGCACCTCTGGGATGCGCTGATGGAGGCCGGCAAGGCCGAGGGCATCCGCCCGTTCGGCGTGGAAACCCAACGCCTGCTGCGTCTGGAAAAAGGCCACGTGATCATCAGCCAGGACACCGATGGCATGACCCACCCTGCGGAGATCGATATGGGCTGGGCCATCGGCCGCAAGAAGCCCTTCTTCGTTGGCAAACGCAGCATCGAGATCCTCGAAGCGCAGCCCCTCAAACGCAAGCTGGTGGGCTTCACCCTGCCCAGGGGCAGCACCAAACCGCTGGAAGGCCACCTGGTGCTCAAGGGCCCGGACATCAGCGGCAACGTCACCTCGTGCGAATACTCCGAGACCGTCGGCGCGATCATCGGCATGGCCTACGCGGGCGCCGATCAGGCTACGCCCGGCACGCAGATTCCGATTCGCGTGGAAGGCGGTGAAATTGTCCAGGCCACGGTGGTGCAACTGCCGTTCTTCGACCCTGAAAGCAAACGCCAGGAGCTGTGATCATGAGCCTGACCATTCGCGACCATACCGAACGCAGCCCTCTCTACGACCTGTATGGCAACGCACCGCTAACGCTGCTGGGCGAGCGACTGTTCGTCGCCGGCTCGCAAAGCGACAGCGAACAACTGCAACGCTGCGCACTGATCGACCTGAGCAATCTGCCACGGCTCGGCTTGCGTGGCACCGATAGCGCGGCCTATCTGCAGGGCAAGGGTTATCAACTGCCAGATGCACCCAATCAGGCGCGTCTGCAGAGCAGCGGCGAGCGGGTGCTGCGCCTGTCGCAGACCGAGTATTTCCTGCTCGGCAGCCTGACCGACGGTGGTGCCCGCATCGCCTCCGATGAAGCCGGCTGGCGCTACGACGACGGCCAGGCCAGCTACCTGCTGCCCCGTCAGGACAGCCACGCCTGGCTGGCACTGACCGGTGCGCACCTGCCTGAACTGCTGGCCAAGGTCTGCGGTGTCGATCTAGGCGCCGATGCCTTTCCGATCGGCGCAGTGGCACAGACCTCGGTGGCGCGCCTCAATGCCATCGTGGTCAACGCAGGCACGGAAAAGCTGCCAGTGTTCCAGCTGTTGTGCGACCGCGCTTCGGCGCATTACCTGTGGGGCGCGCTGCTCGATGCCATGCAAGAGTTCGGTGGCAAGCCGGCGGGGATCGAAGCGCTGCAATAAGGCCGATGATCGTTCCCACGCTGCCGCGTGGGAACGCCTGCCAAGGACGCTCCGCGTCCGCTGCTGATTCTGTGACGCACCTGAGACTCCCACTCCGGAACGCGGGAGCCATCCATGAAAGAGATTCGCCCATGGCCGCCGATAAAGAAGAGCTGACCGACTACCGCGTCCCGGCGCTGCAACGCGGGCTCGGCATCCTGCAGATGTTCAATGCCAGCGAGCGCAGCCTGAGCAGCAACCTCATCGCCGAGCGCCTGGGCGTCAGCGTCTCGGCCATCTACCGTATTCTGGTCACCCTCACCGACATGGGTTACCTGAACAAGCTGGGCACCAACAACTACGAACTCGGCCCCCAGGTGCTGTGCGACGGCTTCGCCTATCTGGCCAGTCGCGATCTGGTGGATATCGCCATGCCGCACCTCAACACCCTGCGCGACCGTACCTCGATGTCCTGCCATCTGGGCATCCGCGAACACTCCGAGGTGGTCTATCTGTACCGTGCCTTCGCCGCCCAGCGGCTGTCGGTCAACGTGCCGATCGGCACGCGCCTGCCGTGCCACGTCACCGCCCTGGGCCGCGTACTGCTCAGCGAGCTGGATGAAAACGCCCTGGCGGGGCTCTATGCACACGTACGCCTGGACGGCTACCCGGCCCCGGCACCGAAGACGCTGCCAGAACTGCTGCGCATGAGCGACGAGGATCGCGCCCGTGGCTTCGTCCTGCATCGCTCGGACTACTCCACCGCCATCGCCGCCCCGGTACGGGATCACAGCGGGCATATCGTCGCCGCCATCAACCTGTCCGGGCCGGATGCCGTGATGGACGACGAAGCCAATCGCCAAACCCTGCGTGAAACCCTTCTGACCAGTGCCGCCCAGATATCGCGAAGCGCCGGCTACCGGGCGGCCTGATTCACCGGGGTTTCACGTGGAACGCTGATTTCTATCGGTGACGTCGCGTCGATAGCGTGGTCTATGCTGGCACAGCAGCCAATAAGCGAACGGCAATGGAATTCGGCATACAGCATTTCTTCGGCTATCTGATCGCGGCGATTCACGGCCTCGGGGCGATAGCTGCCGTGCACGCGATCCTTACCGTACGTACCGCTCAGGGCGCCATCGCCTGGGCGTTGTCGCTATTCTTCATGCCCTACCTGACGCTGCTGCCCTACGTGGTTTTCGGGCGCAGCCGCTTTTACGCCTACATCGAAGCCCGCCGTCAGGTGGACAAGCAGATGCACAAGGCCATGGCCGCCCTCGACTGGCGTCCCTGGGTCGAGGAAGCCATCGCAGCCGGCGAATCTGAAGCTTACGGCCAGCTACGTGCCCTGCCGCGGCTGGGTCGCATGCCTTGCCTGGCGAACAATCAGGTGAGCCTGCTGATCGATGGCAAGGCGACCTTCGAGGCGATCTTCCAGGCACTGGCCGAGGCGCGCCAGGTAATCCTCATCCAGTTCTTCATCGTCCACGACGACAAGCTTGGTCGTCGCCTGCAGGACGTTCTGCTCGAGCGCGCTGCGGCGGGCGTGCAGGTGCACTTTCTGTTCGATGCGGTGGGCAGCCACGCCCTTCCACGCCGCTATATCAAACGCCTGCGCGAAGGCGGCGTGTTCATGCACGCGTTTCCCACCGGTGGTGGTCTGTTCAATCGCTTCCAGCTGAATTTCCGCAACCACCGCAAGATCGTGGTGGTCGATGGCGAGCGGGGCTTCCTGGGCGGTCATAACGTCGGCGACGAATATCTCGGCGAGAAACCGAGCCTGTCGCCCTGGCGTGACACCCATGTGGAGGTGCACGGTCCGGCCGTGGCCTGCCTGCAGGAGTCCTTCGCCGAGGACTGGTTCTGGGCGACCCGCAAACTACCACCACTGCTGCTACCGGAACGCTACCCGGATGAAGGCATGCTCTGCCAGGTGATCACCAGCGGCCCGGCGGACGCCCAGGAAACCTGTTCGTTGCTGTTCGTGGAAATGCTCAACGCAGCCCGCGAACGCATCTGGCTGACCAGCCCCTACTTCATTCCCGACGAAGCCCTGTTCGCCGCGCTGCGCCTGGCCGTGCTGCGCGGCGTGGACGTGCGCATCCTGCTGCCATCGCGGCCGGATCATCGCATCGTCTATGCGGCGTCCAGCCTGTTCGCCCTGGAAGCACTGCGCGCGGGGGTGAGAATCTTCCGCTACCTGCCGGGCTTCCTGCACCAGAAGGTCGCGCTGATCGATCAGGACATCGGCGTGGTCGGCAGCGCCAACCTCGACAACCGCTCCTTCCGCCTCAACTTCGAGATCACCCTGGTGACGGTCGACACGGCGTTCGCCCGCCAGGTCGAGGCCATGCTGGAAACCGACTTCAGCCAGTCCCGCGAACTGGTCGGCGCCGACCGCCGCGACGTGCATCGCCTCCAGCAACTGGGCATGCGCGTGGCGCGACTGATCTCGCCGATACTCTGAGATCGCGCCCCTGAAGCAAGGCCCGGGCGGAAAGTGAGCGGCATCACAGGCCCACCATCCAGCCCGACGAACGGCACCTCCACCCCGAAACTTCTTCCCCGGCCTCCGCTCTGACCAGGCGTCCAGCGCAAGCGGAGCGGCACGCATCGCCCTGCACGCTGGTCATTGCCTCACACCGTTATCGTCGGCCTACAGGGATGTGCCATGCAGTCACTCGCTCCGAGTCGCGTTTCGCCTCGCTCAACCTACGCCAGCGCTCGCCGCAGCGTTTTCCCATTGCTGCTCGCCGCCTTGGCGTTGAGCCAGGCCACCCAGGCTGCCACTCCCGAAGAGGAGCTGCTGCGCCAGCGTGAGCGCGACCGTGTACTGCGCGAACAACTGGAAGCCCGGCCGGATGTGCGCCTGGAAGCCCAGCAGCAGGATGAGGGCGAGGCCCGTCTGCCGGAGAACGAAACGCCATGCTTCCGCATCGATAGCATTGAACTGGCAGGCGAGGCTGCCGAGCAATTTCAGTGGGCACTGCATGCAGCCAACCCCGAGGATGATCCGGCGTCAGGCCGCTGCCTGGGTTCGCGCGGCATCAACCTGACGATGAAGCGCATCCAGAACGCGATCATCGCCAATGGTTACGTCACCACCCGTGTGCTGGCGGGCGCACAGGACCTGAACAGCGGCGTCCTGACCCTGACGCTGCTGCCTGGGCGCATCAGCGACATCCGCTTCGACGCAGACACCAGCAACCGCGCCAGTACCTTCAATGCCCTGCCGGCGAGCCCTGGCGACCTGCTCAACCTGCGCGACATCGAGCAGGCCCTGGAAAACTTCAAGCGCGTCCCTACGGTAGAGGCCGATATCCGCATCGTGCCGGCCAGCGCCAGCAATGCTGGCCCCGGCGAAAGCGATGTGGTGATCGCCTGGCGCCAGCGCTTCCCGGCACGCCTGAGCCTGTCCGTGGATAACGGCGGCAGCAAGAGCACCGGCAAGTACCAGGGCAGCGTTGCCCTGTCGCTGGACAACCCGCTGACGCTCAACGACCTGTTCTACGCCAGCTTCAACCATGACCTGGGCGGTGGCGAGGACGGCGACCGCGGCTCGAAGGGCCATACGCTGCATTACTCGGTGCCCTACGGTTATTGGCAGCTGGCTTTTACCAGCAGCGAATACGATTACCACCAGACCGTGGCCGGGGCGAACGAGGACTTCCAGTACCGCGGCGAAAGCCGCAACAACGAGATGCGCCTCTCGCGTCTGGTGTACCGCGACGCGGTGCGCAAGACCACCCTGTGGGGCAGCCTGTGGACGCGCAGCTCGGACAACTTCATCGATGACGCCGAAATCGAGCAACAACGTCGGCGCATGGCCGGCTGGCAGGCGGGCATCGGCCATCGCGAGTTCATCGGCCCGGCCACGCTCGACCTGGGCCTGAGCTACCGCCGCGGCACCGGTGCGCACGATGCCCTGAAGGCGATCGAGGAGCCTTTCGATGACGGCACTTCACGCTCAAAGATCGTCCAGGCCGACGCCCAGTGGCAGGTGCCCTTCAATGCCTACGATCAACGCCTGCGCTACATCGGCGCCTGGCGCGCCCAGTGGAACCGCACGAACCTGGTGCCACAGGACCGTTTCAGCATCGGCGGGCGCTACACGGTACGCGGCTTCGATGGCGAGAACATCCTCTCGGCTGATCGCGGCTGGACGCTAAGCAACGAACTGGGCCTGGCCCTTGGCAGCAGCGGCCAGGAACTCTACGCCGGCGTGGACTACGGCGAGGTCGGCGGCAACTCCGCCGACTACCTGATCGGCCGGCGCCTGGCTGGTGCCGTGGTCGGCCTGCGCGGGTCGTATCGCAATCTTTCCTACGACTGGTCCTGGGGCACACCGCTGAAGAAGCCAGACGGCTTCGAGACCGCCGACTTCACCAGTGCCTTCACCGTCGTACTGTCGTTCTGAGGATCGCCCATGCGCTTCGATACCTTTGACATCACTGCCCCAGCCGTCTTCGACGAACCGTGGAACGAGGCCAGCGTGCTGGGTGCCGCCACCTGGCTGTGGATGCACTCCGAGGCCCACCGCGATGCCCCCCTGCACAGCCTGTCGCGCCTGCTGTTGCCGGCGCTCAAGCATCGCCAATTCGTGCTTGGTAGTGAGAACGGCAGCCCGGTTTTTTATCTGGCCTGGCTGAGCCTGGACGAGACGACCGAACGTCGTTACCTGACCCACTCGCCGATCGAAATGAACGAAGCCGACTGGTGCAGCGGCGACCGTCTGTGGGTCAACGACTGGGTAGCCCCCTTCGGCCATACCGCCGCGCTCAGCCGCCTGCTGCTCAGCCGCGTGTTCCCCAACAGCTGCGCTCGCGCGCTTTACCACCGTGGTGAAACACGCGGCCTGAAGGTCAAGACCTTTCACGGCATCGGCGTGATCCCGGAGCAGGCCAAGGCCTGGTTCGCCGCCCACCCACTGGCTATCGAGGCCTGATTCTCCAACGCTGCCTGCGGTCTGGCACCGCAAAGGGAATTGCACATGAACAAGCATCTGCATCGAGTCATCTTCAACAAAGCACGCGGTCTGCTCATGGTGGTGGCGGAGAACGTCAGCGGCCAGGGCAAGGCCCCTGGCACGCGCGAAACGCGTAGCGCCGGCACGGGCTGCATCGCCACACTCGCGCCCCTGCGCTTTGCCATGATGGGTGCCCTGGGCCTGATCAGCCTCGCGGCCACGCCGACCTGGGCCAACGGTATCGTCGCCGACCCCAATGCCCCCGGCGGCCAGCGGCCTAACGTGATGGAGAGTGCCAACGGCACACCGCAGGTGAACATCGCCGCGCCTAGCGCCGCCGGTGTTTCACGCAACAATTACAGCCAGTTCGACGTGGATGGCCGCGGCGCGATTCTGAACAACTCGGCGACCAGCAGCCAGACCCAGCTAGGCGGCTGGATCGACGGTAACCCGAACCTCAGCGGCAGCGCCCGGGTGATTCTCAACGAGGTCAATGCCAGCAACCCAAGCCAACTGCGTGGCTACGTGGAGGTGGCCGGCGGCCGCGCCGAGGTGGTCATCGCCAACCCGGCCGGTATCACCTGCGATGGCTGCGGCTTCATCAACGCTCATCGCTCGACCCTGACCACCGGCCGCGTGCAGATGGAGGATGGCCGCATCACCGGTTTCAAGGTCGAGGGCGGTACCCTGAACATCACCGGCCGGGGGCTGGACAGCCGCGACAGCGACTACACCGACCTGATCGCGCGCAGCGTGGAGGTCAATGCCGGCATCTGGGCCAAGGACCTCAAGGTCACTGCCGGACGCAATGAGGTCAACGCCGACAATACCCAAGTCACCAAGCTCGCGGATGACGGCAGCGCCAAGCCCGAGGTGGCCATCGACGTCGCCCAGCTGGGCGGCATGTACGCCGGCAAGATCAAACTGGTGGGTACCGAGGCAGGAGTTGGCGTACGCAATGCCGGGCAGATCGGTGCCATGGCCGGCGACGTGGTGATCGGCGCAGATGGCAAGCTGCAGAACCTGGGCGCCATCAGCAGCAGCGGTGACACCCAGTTGGCCAGCACCCAAGCCATCGATAACGCTGGCAGCCTCTACGCCAAGGGCGATATGACCCTGACCAGCCAGGCCGACATCGACAATACAGGCGTGGTCGCTGCCCAGGGCGACACCCGCCTGCAGGCGGACCGTGTACGCAGCGGGCGCGACTCGCTGCTCGCCGCCGGTATCGATGCCCAAGGCAATTCCAGCGGCGCCGCCAAGCTGGAAATCGAGGCACGCCAGGTGGCGGCCAATGGTCAGAACCATGCCAGCGGCAAGCTCGTCGTCCAGGGTGACAACCTCGACCTCAGCCACAGCCGTACCCGCGCCGCCGACCTGAGCCTGAATGCCGGCAACGGCGACCTCGACCTGAGCAACAGCCAGGTCGACAGCACCGGCAGCCTGCAGGCGAGTGCCAGCGGAACCCTACGCAGCGATGCCGCCAAGGTCAGCGCCGAGCACCTGACGCTGGCCGCCAACCGACTCTCCAACGTCAGCGGCGAGCTGCTGCAGACCGGAACCACAGCCAGCACGCTGGAGGCCGTCGACAGCCTGGACAATAGCGCCGGACGCATCGCCAGCAACGCACAGACGCTCAATCTCAAGGCGCATACCCTCAACAACCACGGCGGCAAGGTCGAGCATGCTGGCGACGGCAGTCTGACGCTGAGCGCACAGCGTATCGACAGCACCGGTGGCAGCCTGCTGAGCAATGGCGAACTGCATCTGAGCGCGCAGCAGGTGGTAATCGCCGAAGGCCACAGCCAGGGGCGCCAGGTACTGATCGATAGCCGCGAACTGGACAACCGCAATGGCACCCTTCTCGCCGTCGAGGGCGGCACGCTGGAAGTACGCAATGCGCAACGCGTCGACAACAGCGGTGGCACCATCGCCACCAACGGCGAGGCCAGACTGACGGCACAGGAGCTGATCAACGACGGCGGCGAGCTGGTCGCCGGGCGCCTGCTCTCGCTCAATACTGCCTACCTGCGCGGCAACGGTCGCGCACTGAGCCTGGGTGATCTGCTCCTGCGCCAGCAAGGCGACGTGAGCCTCGCCGGCCGGTTGCAGGCCAACGGCAAGCTGGACATCGAAGCCGGCGGCACCCTGAACAACGCAGGCCAATTACAGGCTGGGCAATCCCTGCTGCTGCGCAGCGCCGCGCTGAACAATTCCAGCGGCGCTGAGTTGAGCGCCACTGAGGTGGATCTGCGTGTCGACGGCCAGTTGCTCAACCGCGGCCTGATCGATGGCCAACAGGTTCGTCTACAGGCCGATGAAGTGCACAACCTGGGCACCGGCCAGCTCTATGGAGATCGCCTGGCCATCTCCAGTCGCCTGCTGTCCAACCGTGACGAGGGTGATAGCGCCGCCACGCTGGCCGCTCGCGAACGGCTGGACATCGGCAGCCAGACACTGGAAAACCGCGAGCAGGCGCTGATCTTCAGCGCAGGAGACATGGCCATCGGCGGCGCGCTGGACGCTGACGATCGCGCCAGCGGACGTGCCGACCTGCTGAGCAACGCCAGTGCCACCATCGAGTCGCTCGGTAGCCTGGATCTGGCCGTGCGCGAATTGCGCAACACCAACGAACACTTCAGCACCACCCAGGTCGAGGTGAGCCGCGAGCAACTTCGCGACTATCAGATCAGCGGCTCGCCCAACCGCTACCGCCCCGACGAGATATCCCTGCACAACGATGAGGTCGACTACCTGACCACACCCGATGGCCAGCGCGACAACTTCAACCGCTACGACTACGAGCGCACCGTCACCGAAACCCGCGTACTCACCTCGGCACCCGGACAGATCCTCGCGGGCGGCAACCTGTCGTTCAGCGGTGACCAGCTGCTGAACGACAAGAGCCGCATTATCGCCGGCGGTCTGCTGCAGGTTGGCGCCACCCAGGTGACCAACATCGAGGCGGACGGCCAAAGGGTCACCAGCGACGCCGGCACCGCCACCAACTTCTACCGCATCCAGCGCAAGGGCCGGGATAGCCAGGGCACCAACGTCACCGCTTACACTCCGGCACCGTTGATCCAGGACATCGACATCAGCCCGACAGAGCTGCGTGGACAAACGGCGGTAGATGGCAGCAATACGCAAATCGCCATGCGCCAAGTCAGCCAGGTGGATCCGGGCGTCGAGGTACTGCTCAACAATGGCCAGGGTATCGCCGATCTGGTACGCAGCGGCGGCCTCAACCTGGCCCTGCCGAGCAACAACCTCTTCCAGACCAACCCGGAGGGTACCCGCGGCTACCTGATCGAAACCGATCCGCGCTTCGCCAGCTACCGCCAATGGTTGTCGTCGGACTACATGCTGCAACGCCTGAGCGTGGATCCGGCCCTGACCCAGCTGCGTCTGGGCGACGGCTTCTACGAGCAGAAGCTGATTCGCGAGCAGATCGCCCAGCTCACCGGGCGACGCTTCCTCGACGGTTATGCCAGCGACGAAGCGCAATACCGCGCCCTGATCGACAACGCCGTCACCCTGGCCAGCGAGTGGAACCTGATACCCGGCGTGGCCCTGACCGCCGAGCAGATGGCGCAACTGACCAGTGACGTGGTGTGGCTGGTGGAACGCTCCGTGACGCTGGCCGATGGCGAATCGCGCAAGGTACTGGTACCCCAGGTCTACGTGCGGGTGCGCGACGGCGACCTCAACGGCAACGGTGCGCTGATCGCCGGCCAGCAGCTCAAGCTCGACCTCTCTGGCGACCTGCTCAACAGCGGCAGCATCGGTGGGCGCAGCATCGTGGCGATCAATGCGCAGAACATCGACAACCTGGGTGGGCGAATTCAGGCAGACAAACTCGTGGTACAGGCTCGCGAGAACCTGAACAGCATCGGCGGTACGCTGGGTGCAGTGGATTTACTGTCGGTCAATGCCGGAAAAGACGTTCGAATCGCATCGACGACCCAGGACAGCGCCAATGCCCAGGGCAGCCGGACAGACCTGTCTCGTGTCGCGAGCCTGTTCGTCAGCGGTACCAACGGCACGCTGCAGGTAGATGCCGGCAATGACCTGAAGCTGGATGCCGCACAGATCGCCAATGCCGGCCAAGGCGCCACGCTTCTTTCGGCAGGTCGAGACATCAGCCTGGGCACGCTGTCGGAGGCGCACCAGCAATCCATTACCTGGAACAGCAACAACTGGCGTAACGAAGCCAGTCGTACCGAGGTAGGCTCCATCGTCCAGACCACCGGCGAGCTGCAGCTCAGCGCTGGCCGGGACATCAATGCCCGCGGCGCCAGCGTCAACAGTGAAAAAGGCCTGCTGCTGGCGAACGCCGGCCGCGACATCAATCTCACCGAAGCCGAGAACTACCAGTTCGCCGACGAGGCGCACAAGTTCAAGGGCAAGAGCGGGATGTTCTCCAGCACCACCACGACCATACGCGACACGGTCGACCAAACCCTGGCCGAGGGCTCGACCTTCAGCGCCGAGCAGGCCTATCTTCAGGCAGGGCGCGACATCACACTGCGCGGAAGTAACGTCGCGTCGACCGACCAAACCATTCTGCTGGCCGGTAACGACATCAATCTCGAGGCAGCGAGTGATCGCGTCACCGAGCGCCATGACAAGACACAGAAGAAAAGCGGCCTGTTCAGCGGTGGCGGTCTTTCCCTGACCATCGGCACGCAGAAACAGAGCGTGGAAGATGATTCCACACGCCGCACGGCTGTGGGCAGCATGGTCGGATCGACCGAAGGCGACGTGCTGATCCTGGCTGACGGCGATTACCGCCAAGTCGGCAGCCATGTGGTTGCACCAAAAGGGGATGTCGACATCAGCGCCGAGCGTATCGATATCCTCGAAGCACGTAACCTCAGTGAACGAGAGCGCGAAACCAAATTCAAGCAGTCCGGGCTCTCGGTCACCCTCACCAACCCGGTGATCAGCGCCATCCAGACCGCCGACCAGATGAAGCAGGCGTCGAGCAAAACCGATAACACTCGTATGCAGGCCCTGGCGCTGGCCACCACGGCGATGGCCGCCAACAATGCGGCCACGGCCGTTGCCCAGAACCCGGCCCAGGCGGGTGGCATCAACGTCAGTATTTCTCTGGGCACACAAAAAAGCGCCAACACCGTGGTGCAGCGCAGCGACACGTCCGCCGCGTCCACCGTTGCCACTGGCAACGATGTATCGCTGCAAGCCAGCGGCGCTGGAACCGACAGCCACATCACCGTTCGCGGTAGCCAGATCAAAGCGGGCAACAATGCAGCACTGGCCGCCGGGGGCGACATCAATCTGCTAGCCGCCACCGACAGCATCCAGCAGGAAAGCGATAGCCGTGGTAGCAGTGCGAGCGTCGGCATCGGCTTCTCGCTCGGCAGCCAGAACGGTTTCTCGTTCAACCTCGGGGTGGCGGGCAATCGCGGTGAAAGTGATGGCGAAGACATCACCCATGCCAACACGCGGGTGGATGCAGGCAATGCGCTCCTCCTGCAATCCGGTCGGGACACCAACATCAGGGGAGCCGTCGCCACCGGTAAACAGGTCACTGCTGACGTCGGCCGTAATCTCAACATCGAAAGCCTGCAGGACACCAGCACCTACAAGGTCGACGAGAAGAGCATGAGCGCCGGACTGAGCTTGTGCATCCCGCCCTTCTGCTTCGGCGCCAGCTCCATTTCCGGCAACTTCGGCAAGACCGATATCGACTCCGAATACGCCAGCGTTGTCGAACAATCCGGCATTCGCGCAGGCGATGGCGGCTTCCAGATCATGGTTGGCGGCAATACCGACCTGGCGGGCGCCGTGATTACCAGCACCGACACAGCCATCGCCAATGGCCGCAACACGCTGAGTACCGCGACACTTACCACCCGCGATATCAAGAACGAAGCCCAGTACGAGGGAAGCAGCATCAGCATTGGCGGCGGCTACGGTGCGAACATTGGCAAGGATCAACAAGGCAACGCCCAGGCAGGCAGCGCACAAACCCCAGGCAGTACGCTGCCCAATGAAGGCGGCTTCAGTTCGACGCTACCTGTGGCACTGGGCGCCAAGGACGACGCGAGCAGCGTAACCCGCAGCGGTATCAGCGCGGCCACCATCGAGATCCGCGACGATATCGGCCAGCAGGCGCTCACGGGCTCGACCGCCGAGCAGACCGTAGCTTCGCTCAATCGCGACGTATCGACTGATCGCGATACTTCGAATGCGCTCAAACCGATCTTCGATGAAGAGGAGATGCGGGCAGGCTTCGAGATCGCAGGCGCCTTTACTCGAGAGGTAGGGACGTTCCTCGACAACAAGGCCAAGGAGTCCACCGCAGCCCAGCAAGAGCTAGACCAAGAGCGCCAAAAGCCGGTTGATCAACAGAATCCTGCGCTTATTCAGCACCTCACGCAGACGCTGAAAGACAACCAGGCCTGGGAGTTTGGTGGCACAAATCGAGCCGTGTTGATGGCCTTGACCGCTGCAGCAGGCGGGAACATATCCGGTAGTGGTGTCGATATGCTCCAGGCAGCGACTGTCAATTACATGCAGGGATTGGCGACGCAAGAGGTCAAGATAATTGCTGACCGACTCGACTCTGAAGTCGCACGTACTGCGCTGCATGCTGTAGTGGCATGTGCTGGAGCCGCGGCACAGCGCGCCGATTGTGGAAGCGGCGCATTGGGCGCGGCCTCCAGCGTCGTCATCAACAACCTGGTGGAGCAGATAACCAATCAGGCTGGAGGGTCACTGACGCCAGCGGAAAAAGAAGCCCGCAAAAATATCGTCAGCTCTCTGATTACAGGCGTGACCGCCGCATCGGGTGGCGAAGCTGGCATCGCAAATACTGCGGCGCAAATTGAAGCAGAAAATAATGCGTTTTGGGTTCCCGTCATCATTGGTGCTGCCTGGCTGATCGATAAAGGCATGACCGCCTATGAAGCCTACCAGGATATCCAGGCACTTCGTTCTGGGGAGAAGACGCTGGAGGCGTTGATCGCCGAGAAATCAGAAGACTACGTGACACAAGTCCTCGTCGGCAATGCTGGTAAGTACGGTTTGAAGATCGTTCGCCATGGCGGCGATTGGGTCGTGAAGAAGCTCGGCGACAAGGTCGAAGCTCCCACAGCCATCGGTAGCAGCAATCCTTACAACTCCAGAGACATACGAGCCGAGCTGGAAAGCAAGCACGGCACCGACAACGTCGTGTCGACCACAGTGCCGCCGCTGGACAAGCCAAATGTCAAGTTGGCTGGGCAGCACAAGGTCGTAGAACTTCCTGATGGCTCGACAGTACGTGTGGTGTTTGACCAAAAGGGTTTTCCTATCTTCGACGATGTATCCAAGTTCGACACCCGCTTAGACATTGAGGCCTTCCGCGGTGCCAGCTATGAACGCCAGTTGCGGATGGCTACACGAGACCTGAGGACGCAGATCGATGCGGGTAACGTGAGCGCTGGCCAGTTCAGCAGCGAGCAAGCCAAGGCGATTCGTGGAGGTATGGGCAAGATTCCGGGTTATACGTGGCACCATCATCAGGATACAGGCAGGATGCAGCTGGTACCTGAAGCCATTCATGACGGCGCACGGCATGTCGGCTGGGAATCCATGAGCAAGGGGCAATGAAATGAGCACATCGGTCGAGTTCGACTCTTACTACGGTGACGGTAATTCCGCTGCTATCGCTGCAGTCGAACAGCAGTTGGGCAGACCTTTTCCTAACAGCTACAAGGACGTCGTCAAGCGTTTCAATGGTGCCTTTATCGTCGATAGACCCTATTTCAGGTACTTCAGTCGCCTGCACGGAGAAGAGGTGGAATCCGGAACGGGTATGTTCCTGGCTTTTGGCGATATCGAGGGCTGCACGGAGACGATGGAGATCAAGCTACGATTGCCACCCGAGGGGTTAGTGCCGGGCCTGGTGATTTTTTCGGCGCTGGGCAACGGTGATGCGCTGTGCTTTGACTATCGAGAGTGTCCACCCAGTGAAGAACCGCCGGTTGTGATTTGGCACCACGAGGGAGTGCCCGGTAGCGAGGAAGAGGTCTCACCTGTTGCCTCCACGTTCGCGGCACTGCTTGATCGGTTGTATGAAGACTGAGCAATACATACACGTCCTGCATACTGCATATTCAGGAAAAGGCCGATTAGGTTTTCTCGAATGGCCGCGGTCTTTCCCTGAGAAATCCCTTACCAGAGCGTTCCAATTCACCTGCTGCGTGTTCATTACAGGGATAGACTGTGTGGTACCCGGTCAAACGCATAGTGACATCCTTCACCCTCTGCCCGGCGCTGGTGGGCGTGTTCATATTTGGGTATTTCTGCACGCTTGAATTGATGGCCCGAACCACCAGCATGAGCGTCGTGGAAACCGTGGTGGGTACGTTCTGGTTCGGCATTCTTTCAGCCGTAACGAGCCTGTTTTTCTATGGAATCCCAGCGTTCGGCCTGGCAATGCTTTACGCATACTTCCAGCTTCACCGATGCGTTCTGCACATGCTGATCGTTTGCCTGGCTGGTGGTACGGGCGCACTCGTATGGGGTGAGGTGCTGCCGATGGAAACCCATCATGTCGGCAACTTCTGCCTGGGCGCAGTGACGTCGTTTCTGATGGCGCTCTATGCGCTGCCGAGACAGAAGCCAGGCACATGACCGCGCCCTAGCGAGCCGCTTCCTCATCCTGCTGGCGAACACCGGCTGAGCAGCAACTTCGGCCAAGCCCAGGCCAGAGGGAGCGCCCTCGAGCATGGCACTCAGAGCCGATCCACATCGACGGCAGGCTGATGCAACCTCAAGGCTGACGCGGCTTCAGCGCACCACAATCGGCCGACACCCAGCGGGCGTCAGACTCCATGCTGCCCTGCTGACGACCGGCACCGCTGTCGAACTCGCCGCTGACTTTGGAGCTGAAGGACTTGTCGTCGAGGAAATGCGCCTCGCCCTGCCCCTGGCCCTGCGGACAGGTGAAGTTGAACACCCAGCGATCGTTGTCGCGCGAGGTGATCTGCTGGCGGCAGTTGGGATCCTGCAGAGGGATGTTCTGGGCATCGATCTGCGCCTGGCTGATGCAGTACTGCACGCCCTTGTCGCCCAACTGGATACCCTGCTGGGCCATCGCCCGCTCCATCATCTCGCGCTGCGCCTGGGGCAGGTTCTTGAACTGCTGCAGCATCACGTCGCTGCTCGGCAGCGCTTTGCCACCCAGTTGCATGTTCTTCGAGGTGATTTCCCAGAGGCCGGGCTGAATCTGCTGCTGGGCTGTCGCCATGAGCGGCAGCGCCAGCAGGCAGAGTGGCAGGAACTTCAAACTAGGCATCGGCATGTAAGACTCCGTTCAGTGACCGCGACTTGGCTCGCTCCAACTAGGACAGCAGCCCCGGCGAGATGTCGCCGCTGATTGTCGCATCACGTCAGCGCTTCAGCGCCCTGCACGCAAGAAGTCGCTCCACCGCCGCACCAGATAGTTGTGCTCGTCCATGACCGCGTTCCATACGCCGATATGCCCCATGCGCTGAGCGTAGGTGCCGCCTTCCCGCACTTCGCCGGGCTCGATCAATGGCAGCCCGTCACTGCCCAGAAGCTGCTCTGCGGCAGGCTTGCCGTCGTACCAGTAGTCCCATTCGGCAGCGGACATATGGTCACGGGCGCGGGGCGGATTGGAGATGTAGAACCCCTGCCTGGCCATCAGCGCGCCAGGCCAGCCGGCCAGCCACCAGTTGAGGTAGGCGTAGGCAGCGTCCTTGACCTTGCCCTCGACGCAACGCGACAGCGAGAGGCCGCCGAACCAGGCGCGATAGCCCTCCTTGGGCGCAGCCAGACGGTACTGCACGCCGGCGCGATGCAATTGCATCAGGGTCGGCGACCACAGGCTCTGCACATGCACGTTGGGGCCGAGCATCAGTTCGCTGGCCTCACGATCATCCGACCAGAACGCCGCGAAGTGGCCGTGACGCTGCTTCTCGATCAGCCGCTCGGCGAGGCGGTCGATTTCGCCGAGGCGCAGGTTGCCGATATTGTCGAAGTGCGCCAGGCCTCCGGCCTGAAGCGCCAGTGCCGCATCGAGGGCACCGATGGCGGCATCGTTCTGCAGGGCGATATGCCCGCACCAGCCTTCGTCGACCAGCCAGGCCCAGCTCTCCTCGTTGCCAGCCAGGGCCTTGGGCAGGTGCGCGGGCAGATAGGCGAAACTGTCGGCGTTGTGGGTCAGCGGCAACATGCTGATGTGGTCGGTCGGCGCACTGCCCAGGTTGCCGTCGGGCTGCACGAACAGTCGGTCGCACGGCAGGCTGCCGCTGGCCAGCCGATCGTCCGGGTGCAGGCGACCTTTCTTCGCCAGGTCGTTGATCTCTTCCCAGAGCGCCACCCGCCGCGTGTCGATAGGCTGAATTGCCCGCGCAGGCCACACGAAGTCGACGTTGTGAAACCACTGGTCATAGAGGTCGTAGCTCTCCGGCTGCATCACCGCGATGCGTTGCACGGTCTGGGTGTCGTGCAACTGATATTCCAGGCGAATGCCAAGCTCCTGCTCGGCGCGCTGCCGGATCGGTTCGAGCAAGGTGACGGAGGTGCCGAGTACGCGCAGGGTGATCATGCGGCGCGCCCGAGCCGGGCGAGGAAGGCATTGAACGAACGGCGCAGCGTCAGGGTGTCCAGCTCGCGGACGATGAACACCAGGCGCGAGCGGCGCACACCACCCGGCCAGGCGTTGAGATGGACCGGCGCATGCAGACAATGCTGCACGCCATGGATGACGATGGGCTGCGGAGAATCGATCACGTCGAGGATGCCTTTGACTCGGAGTATGCGTTCGCCGTGGCATCTTAGCAGCATGGACAGCCAGACCCCGAAGGCGATCCAGTCCAGCGCGCCATCGAACTCCAGGCAGCACACCTCGGCGCTACCGTGGCGGCTGCTGCCGAGCGGTGCGAACAGTTGCCAGCGCGCCACCTCGGCATCCGGGTCGCGCCCCTTGAGCCCCTCGCCGAGCAGCAGTTCGTCACCACTGACGATGTCAGCGGTCAGGGCCAGGGATGCTGATGGATTGAGCGCCAGCAGTCTGCAGCGCAGCGGGTCGACGACCTCTGCTGCAACCAGATCGGTCTTGCTCAGCAGCAGGCGGTCGGCAGCGGTGACCTGACCAAGCCACTCGGGGTGCAGGCGCTCCTGCAGCTCGGCATGCTGCGCATCGACCACCGTTACCAGCAGACCGAGATGGAAGCGGCCACGCATTTGCGGATCACGTTGCAGGGTGGCCAGGATCGGCGCCGGGTCGGCCAGCCCGGTGGTTTCCAGCAGCACCCGGCGAAAGGCCGGAACCTCGCCACGACTGCGTTTGCCGTGCAGATCCAGTAGCGCCTGCTTGAGATCGCCACGTACCGAACAACAGACACAGCCGCTGGGTAGCAACACGGTTCCCGGGGCGACCTCCTCGACCAGCAGATTATCGATACCGACTTCGCCGAACTCGTTGATCAGCAGCGCAGTGTCACCGAGTTCCTCGTCGGCCAACAGGCGCTTGAGCAACGTGGTCTTGCCGCTGCCGAGAAAGCCGGTGACGACGTTGATTGGCAGGCTCATGGCTGTGCCTCCAGATGATCGAGCACCCGTGGGTCGAGCGGATCCAGTGGTCGGCCGAGGATCGCTTCGGCCTGCAGCCAGAGCTGGTCGAGGCCGCTGGCCAGTTCCTGGCGGCCGGTCGCCCCCTGCACCAGATAGGATGCACCCTGTACGTCGCTGACGGTGAGGCGGAATGGCGCCAGCACCTGATTGATCGCCGCGATCCGACGCAGCCGCTCGCGGCGCCGAGGCAGGGTATCGCCGAGCGGATCGCTCCAGTGCAGCTCTTCGCCGAGCAGGCCGCAGAGTCCGCACATGTCAGGGCATCACATCGCCGGAGTTCGGCCCGAGGGTCTGGCCGACGAACAGGTTGCCACCCGGCTCCGAAGCCAGCAGCACGGCGACAGGCGCAACCTCACTGGCCTTGCCGAAACGGCCAAGGGGCAATTCTCTGGCCTTGGCGGTCTTCCAGTCCTGACTGATGCCATCGACCAGTGGCGTCTCGATGGGGCCGGGAGCGATGGCATTGACCAGCACGTTGTCCTTGCTGACCTCGAGGGCCAGGGACTTGCTGAAGCCGATCACACCGGCCTTGGCTGCGGCGTAGTGGGTCAACTCGGCGCCGCCCTTGATGCCCAGTTGCGAGGCGACGTTGATGATCCGCCCCCACTGCTGGGCGAGCATGTGCGGCAAAGCGCGCTGGCTGGCAATGAACACGCTGGTGAGGTCGACGCGCAGCATGTCGTCCCACATTTCCTGGGTCAGCTCGACGCAGGGTGCCTGGGTCAGCATGCCGGCGTTGTTGACCAGAATATCGATACCGGCGAAGGCCTTCACGCAGGCATCGACACCGGCCTGGGCACCTTCGCGGCTGCCGACGTCGGCCACGCTTTGCACCACCTCGGCCCCGCGCTCGCGGCACTCACGGGCGGTGATCGCCAGGCGGGCGGCATCGCGGTCGCAGAGCACCAGGCGGGCGCCTGCATCGGCATAGGCATGGGCAATGGCCGCGCCGATGCCACTGGCGGCGCCGGTGATCACGGCGCGACGGTCTTGTAGCTGTTTCATGGTCTGTCCTTATCGGAGTTCGTTGCCGTCTCGGTGGAATGGGTTGGAGTAAGGCGCAAGCAGCCGTTCGTAGTCGGGGGCCAATTGGTGGGCTAAAGCCCACCCTACGGCTAGATGCGCGGCTGTAGGGTGGGCTTCAGCCCACCAAACCGAACGGCTGCTTTCGCCTTATAGCCGTCAATCCGGCCAACGCACCGTCAGGCCGCCGTCGACGATGATGCTCTGCCCGGTGATGTAGCTGGCCTGGGCACTGGTCAGGTAACGCACCAGATCGGCCACTTCACTGGCGCGCCCCACCCGACCCAGCGGGATGGCCTTGGCCGCCTGGGCCAGCCCCTCCGGGCCGAGGGAGTTTTTCGCGTCGAGCGATTGCGGCGTTTCGATCAGCCCGGGAATCACCGCGTTGCAGCGGATACCCTGCGGCGCCAGCTCCACTGCCAGCGAGCGGCACAGGCCGGGTACGCCGGCCTTGGCGGCGGCATAATGGGAGTGATCCTGCCAGCCGTAGACGCCGCCGGCGATGGAGGAAATCGCCACCAGCGCGCCCCCTTCACCGATGTAGCGTGCGGCGCTGCGGAAGGTACGCATGACCCCGGTCAGGTCGACGTCGAGCATCTCGTTCCAGCGCTCGTCGGTCATTTCCAGCAGCGGTGCGCGGCGCAGCAGGCCGGCATTGGCCACCGCATAGTCGAGACGGCCGAACCGCTCGACGGCGGCAGCGGCCAGCGCGTCCAGCGAGGCGCTGTCGGTAACGTCGGCAGCGAGCATGATGCACTCGCCACCTGCGCCCTCGACCAGCCGCAGGGTCTCGGCAGGGTCATGGGGATCGCCGGCGAAATAGCCACCGGCCACACGCACGCCGCTTCTGGCATACGCCACGGCCAGAGCCTGACCGATACCGCTGGCGGCACCGGTAATCATGGCAACGGGTAGAGTCATGGGAAGAGCCTCCTCGGTCATTTGACGCTGTTCGGTTCGACGTGACGCGCGGCCAGCATCACCACACCGGACAGGAAACACGGCAGGGCACCGAACCACAGAGCCGCGCTGTGCCATTCACCGCCGCTGGTAAGTACCCCGGTAATGCCGAGGCCGGCGAGGATCGCGCCAATCGGGCCCATGGCATGAACGATGGCGCCGCCGGTCGCGCGAATGCTGGTGGGGAAGCTCTCACCCATGAAGAACAGCATGGCCGAGTACGGACCGGTCAGGAAGAACAGGCCGAGGCTGTACAACGCGATGACGGTCGCCAGGTCGCTGGGCGCCTGAACCATGGCGAAGAAGGCGACACCACCGCACATCCAGCCCAGCGCCACGGTGTTGCGGCGACCGAAGCGATCACCCAGCCAGCCGTGAAACAGATAGCCGATGAAGCCGACCAGATTGGACAGCACCAGGATCACCAGCGAGTTCTCGAACGACAGTTTGTGCACGCTGACGATCACCGAGGTACCCAGCACGCTGAACACCTGAATCGCCGACCAGTTGAGCAGGATCGCCAGGCTCAGCACCAGGGTCGGGCGCAGCGCGGCACCGCGAAACGCAGCCGCCACGCCAGCCTTGGCATGCTCCTCGTAGTCCACGTCATATTCACGGGCCAGAGCACGGGCATCGGCATCCTGGCCAGCCTTGCGAAGCTGGGAAATACGCTGATGCACCTGAAACTGCGGGCTCTCCTTGAGCTTGTAAGCCAGCACGGCAATGACGAATGCCGGTATCGCGGCAAACACGAAACAACCCTGCCAGCCGATATGCGGCAGCAGCAGGGCGGTGAGTCCGGCAGCGATCAGCGCACCGACCGGCCAGCCGCTTTGCACCAGGCTGTAGATGAAACCACGGCGCTTGATCAGCTTCGGATCAGTGGACGCGGCATACACTTCGGTCAGGTAAGTGGCGTTGACGGCTTCCTCGGCATAACCCAGGCCCGCCACCGAGCGCACCAGAATCAACGGCACCTTGCCCATGCCGGCGCAGACGGCGGTCAGCGCCGAGCAAATCGCCGTTCCGCCAATCGTGACCATGATGCCGCCACGGCGACCGATGCGGTCGACCAGCGGGCCGATGCCGAAAGCGACGATGGCGCCGCCCAGAGCGACCCAGGTGGCTATCTTGGCCTGCTCGGCCTCGCTCCAGTTGAAGTGCCCGCCCATGACCGGCAACAACGTGCCGAACAGGATGAAGTCATAGACTGCGAAAACCCAGGCGAAGAAAGCGATCCAGGTCGAATAGGTGACATCTCTGGACGAGAGCTGCACCGGTTTCCAGGTGCCGGATTCTTTGACGTGGGTCGGTGTTGCGGCATGCGTTGTTGTCATGTCGGCATACTCATCAGGGGCTAGGCGTCAGCGCTTGTGCGGCTGGCGACGCAGGAAGTCATCGGCGATTTCGTCCATGGTCACGAAGTGCACACCTTCATGGCCTTTGATGTGCTCGATAAGGCGCTCGAGCATCAACAGCACCTGCGGACGACCGGACACGTCGGGGTGGATGGTGATCGGGAACACCGCGTAGTCGTGCTCGCGGTAGACCCAGTCGAACTGGTCGCGCCACATCTCCTCGAGATGACGCGGGTTGACGAAGCCATGGCTGTTCGGCGCCTTCTTGATGAACATCATTGGCGGCAGGTCATCGAGGTACCAGTTGGCCGGAATCTCCACCAGGCTGGTTTCCTCACCACGCACCAGCGGCTTCATCCAGGTATCCGGATGCTGGCTGTAGTCGATCTTGGTCCAGCGATCGCCAACCCTCACGTAGTAGGGATGGAAGTCGTTGTGCATCAGGCTATGGTCGTACTTGATGCCTTTCTTGAGCAGCAGCTCGTTGGTCACGTTGCTGAATTCCCACCAGGGCGCGACGTACCCGGTAGGACGCTTGCCGGCCAGTGCCGTGATCAGCTCGATGGACTTGTCGAGAACGATCTCCTCCTGCTCCGCCGTCATGGCGATCGGATTTTCGTGGCTGTAACCGTGGATGCCGATCTCGTGGCCTGCATCGGCCACCGCCTTCATCTGCTCGGGAAAGGTTTCGACCGAATGACCGGGGATGAACCAGGTGGTACGCAAACCGTACTTCTCGAACAGTTTGAGCAGGCGCGGCGCCCCCACTTCACCTGCGAACAAGCCACGGGAGATGTCGTCCGGGGAATCCTCACCGCCGTAGGAGCCGAGCCAGCCGGCGACCGCATCCACGTCAACGCCGATGGAGACGAATATTTCTTTTGCCATCGTTGAATCCTCTTGGCCCGGATCGGTGAGCGACGTGCAAGCGGGCCGGGCCCCGCTGCTCGCCCAAGCGAATTCAGGGCAGCAAGGCAGCCTCGACAGCCAGCGCCGCACGCAACAACAGGTCGTCCGCGGCGCTGGGCGCTGCAAGCAGCAGGCTGGTGGGCAAGCCGTGCTCATCGACACCGCTAGGCAAGGCAACCGCGGGCATGTCGAGCAGGCTGCCGGGCATGGTCAGGCGCAGAGTGGCCAGGTTGGTGGCAACGAACAACGCCTCGTCGGCTTCCAGAGGCGCCAGCAGCGGGGCCACATGAGCGACGGTCGGCGTGATCACGAAGGCTCCATCCAGCTCATCAACGAGTTGCCTGCGCAGGCTTTCACCCTGTTGGTAAAGGCGTATCTGGTGGCTGGCCGGGATCGAGCGCGCCCCTTCGAGCCGCTTGCGCACGCGCGGGTCGAGACGCTTGGCGTCGGCGCTGTCGAGCAGGCTCTCGTGCAGGGCAAAGGCCTCTGCGGAACCGACCCAGTCGCCGCGCTCGATCATCGCCAGCGCCTCGCGCATGGCCTTGATGGGTTTGCGTTCAACCACAGCACCGGCGCAGGCCAAGCGCTCCAGCGCGCGCTCCAGGTTCTGCCTGACCGCTGGCTGTACGCGCGAATCGTCGATCCAGGCCGGGTCGACGTACACACGCACGCCAAACAATGAACACGCGGTTGAGCGACGCGACACCGGGCCACCACGCAGCAGGCTGTCCACTGCCACGATGTCCTCGACAGTGCGCGCCAGTGGGCCAAGGGCATCCAGAGAGCGAGCCAGGGGAAATACACCGTCGAAGGCGTAACGGCGTCGGCTGCTGCGGTAACCGACCAAGCCGTTGAAAGCCGCCGGGACACGAATCGACCCTGCCGTGTCGGTGCCCATCGCCAGCGGCACCACACCCGCGGCCACGGCAACCGCAGAACCACTCGACGAGCCACCGGGAACACGGGGCTCGTGCCCGCTGAATGGGTTGATCGGCGTACCGAAATGCGGATTGAGGCCGAGCCCGGAATAAGCGAACTCACTGAGGTTGGTCTTGCCCAGATTGACCAGGCCAGCCCTGGTCAGCGCGCCAACCAGGGCAGCGTCAGCGGTGGCTGGCGCCAGCTCGCGGCGGGTCGCCGAGCCGGCGGTGGTCACGCTGCCGGCCACATCGAACAAATCCTTCCAGGCGAAGGGCACACCGTCCAACACCGACAGCGCTTGCCCGGCCCGCCAGCGTGACCGTGACGCCAGCGCTTCGCGACGGCCACGCTCGGCGCTCAGCGAGATGAATGCCGCCGGCAGCTCGGCAGCTTTCGCCAACGCGGCCTCGAGCACCTCGACGGGGTCGGTCGAGCCCGCAGCATAAGCCTGGGCGAGTTCGAGAGCGCGGGATGGACCGGGCATGGAAACCTCAAAACGTACATATACAAAAAAGTACGTTTACAAAAGCAGCCTTCATGCCAATCTTTCAAAAACACTTCAAGAGCCCGTCAAGCGCGGGACCGAAGGTTGCCAAAACAAATAATGGATATAAATTTAAAAGATCCATTTTTGTGCAAAAAAGTAACGCTGGGTTCCAAGATGCTTCCTTTTGGAGCACCGCCATCGAGGTAATCGGGAGGGCTGAACCTGTGAGAGAATCGCCACCTCGTACTCGTCCCCGGAAACCCGGTATGCCCGCAGCAAGCGCCCCTCAGGAAGAATCCCTTGCGGTCTCGCGCTACGAAATGATCCGCGACACCCTGCGCGCCTCCATCACTCAGGGACGTGCAGCCCCTGGCCTGGTGCTGGTCGAAGCCCCGCTGGCGCAGCTGTTCGGCACCAGCCGCGTACCGGTACGGCAGGCGCTTAACCTGCTGCATGACGAGGGCCTGATCTGCCGTTTCGAAGGCCGCGGCTATCTGGTCAACCCGCACGACGCAGCCGTCGAACCACTGCGCACACCGCTGACACGCCAGCTATTGGGCCTGGAAACGGAAGATGAACTGATCGACGTACGACCATTGGGTGAACGTGCTTATGAAGACCTCGCCGCCAGCGTTGGCACCTTCATGGTCTTCGGTCACTACCGGCTGGACGAGCAACTGGCGGCCGAGCACCTGAACGTCAGTCGCAGCGTGGTCCGCGAAGCGCTGATGCGCCTGCGCGACCGTGGCCTGGTGGAAAAGGAACCCTACTCGCAATGGCTGGCCGGCCCGCTCACGGCGCAATCGGTGATCGACGACTACGAACTGCGCGGCCTGCTCGAACCGCAGGCGCTGAGGCAGAGCGCTCCAGGTCTGAGCCAAGATGCACTGCACGGCATGCTCGAGCGCATCGAGCGCGCCCGCCAGGCCAGCAACGGCGCCGAGCGCGCCACCATCGAACGCATCGAACACGACCTGCACGTCGAGTGCCTGGCCGGCCTGCGCAATCAAAAGATGGCTTCGCTGATACGCCAATGCCAGAGCCAGATGAACATCGGCCGCATCCTCCACGGCGCCTTGCGCAGAAGCCTGGACGAAGCGATGCTCGACGAACACCATCAGGTGATCGAGGCACTGCTGGCCAAGGATATCGACCGCGCCGCCAACGCCCTGCGCCATCACCTGAGCTGCGCCCGCGAGCGCACCCTGCAACGCCTCAAGGTGCTGTCGGTATTACCGGAGCCGGCACTACCGAGTTATCTGATCCGCTTGAGCTGAAACGCCCCTCAGCCTTCGACTTCCTGGCGATACAGCTGCAACCCACGGGCCTGATAGTTGGCCAGGGCGCTGGGGTGATCGAAGGTGCAGGTGTGCACCCAGACTCGCCGGGTACCGGGCCAGGCCCAGGCGGATTGCAGCGCGTGGGTCAGCAGCGGGCCGCCGAAACCCTGACCGAAAAACGCTTCGGCGAGACCGAAATAGAGAATCTCCACCGAGCCGTCGGCGTCACGCTGCAACTCGTAGTAACCGGCGATAGCGCCTTGGTGGTAGGCCACCCAAGTACGATGAGTGTCAGTCTCGACCAGCTCGCGCCACTGCGCATCCGACCAGGACAGCTTGTCCGTCCACTCCCAGGGCCCGCCCACCAACTGGTAGAGAAAGCGGTTGAGCTGGAACTGCTTGATGCGGCACTCGACCACCTGCAGGTCGTCAGACATGGGCTTGGCGCGCACCTGTTCGGGGCTGTGCATCTCCAGGTAATAGGTGATGTTTTCGACCTGCTCGCTCATACCGTGATCCATCGTGTTGGTCAGGACCACCCGGCCCCGGCAAAAAGCGCAGGCTAATGATCTTCGATGGATTCGGCAATCCGCTCAGGTTCGGCAGCTCCCGATACCCTGATTCCTATCTGCTGCAGGCGTCTTTCGAAATACCCAGCCAACCGCCCTGGCGAAGCACTGCGTTTCTACGCTTGGTAAGGATGATGCTCGACCCAGTGCCGGGCGATGTCGACTCGACGCGCCACCCAGACACGATCATGGGCTTCGATATGATCGAGGAAGCGTTGCAACGCCCGGAAACGCCCAGGGCGACCGATCAGCCGTGCGTGCAGACCGATCGACATCATTTTCGGCGCCGTTTCGCCCTCGGCGTAGAGCACGTCGAAAGTATCTCTCAGGTAGGCGAAGAACTGGTCACCACTGTTGAATCCGCCCGGGCTCGAGAAGCGCATGTCATTGGCGTCGAGCGTATAAGGCACGATCAGGTGAGGCTGACGGGTACCGTCGCGAGTTTCTACGGTGCTCCATAGCGGCAGGTCGTCGCCGTAATAATCGCTGTCGTAGAGAAAGCCGCCATGCTCGACCACCAGGCGCCGCGTGTTGGGGCTGTCTCTACCGGTATACCAGCCGAGCGGTGCGGCGCCGGTAAGGCGGGTGATCAGCTCGACCGCGCGCTCGAGGTGTTCGCGCTCCAGATCGGCCGGAGTGTTCTGGTAATGCAACCAACGCCAGCCGTGACTGGCGATTTCGTGGTTGCGTGCGACCAACGCCTGGGTGATGTCCGGGCAACGCTCCAGGGCCATGGCGACGGCAAAGGCGGTAAGCGGCAGTTGGCGGCGTTGGAACTCATCGAGGATGCGCCACACACCGGCACGGGAGCCGTATTCGTACATCGACTCCATGCTCATATGCCGATCGGCAAAGCTCTGCGCACCGACGATCTCGGAAAGAAACGTCTCGCTCTGCGGATCCCCATGCAGCACACAACTTTCACTGCCCTCCTCGATATTGAGGACGAACTGGACGGCGATTCGCGCATTTCCCGGCCATTTTGCCTGAGGCGGGTTGCCTGCGTATCCGCGCAGGTCGCGGGGATAATGTGGAGTCATGTTCTTCCTTAGGCTGCTTTAGAGGTGATAGAAAATGTGCCAGCGGCACAGCCGCTACACCACCTTCTCGCGCGGCCAGGCATAGCTCAGGCTCTTGCTGCTGCCCAGGCGCAACTGCACCAGCGCCTCCACCCATTTCAACGCCACCTGAACCCCATCGACCACCGGCACGCCGAGATCCTCCTGCAGGCGCTGCGCCCACTGGCTCATGCCCGCGCAGCCCATCACCAGACACTCGCTACGGTCATCGCGCAGGATCTGCTGGCCCAGGTCGCGCAGACGCAGGTAATGGGCGGGATCGCGCTCCAGCTCCAGCACCGGAATATCCGCCGCATGGATATTCGCGCAGCGCCGCTGCAGACCATAGCTGTGCATGTTGCGCTCGATGATGTGGATCGAACGCGGCAGGCTGGTAAGGATCGAGTAGCGCACGCTCAGCATGCTCGCCGCGTGCATGGCCGCTTCGCCGATGCCCAGCACCGGGCCGCTGGCC
Source organism: Pseudomonas sp. MEJ086 (assembly GCF_030209025.1). Taxonomy (NCBI): domain Bacteria; kingdom Pseudomonadati; phylum Pseudomonadota; class Gammaproteobacteria; order Pseudomonadales; family Pseudomonadaceae; genus Pseudomonas; species Pseudomonas sp. MEJ086. The sequence continues at coordinate 31,336 of NZ_JARVSV010000012.1, read as the reverse complement.
AATTCGCGAGCGGCATCCAGGCCGGTGTCGTCGAAACAGGCGATCACGAAACCTTGCACGCCCTCTTCCTGGCCCTGACGCATCGCTCCCAGCAGGTGATAAGCCGCGCACACGCCATCGGCAGCGCCCTCGATGCTCGCCACCGAGCCGGGCAGATGGATCACGCTCAACTGCGTATCGGCCGCCTTGATGCCCTGGCAGGTTGCATCCAGCAATTGGGCCATGCCCGCCGAGCCATTGGGATTGATCACGCGAATCTTCATACGGGTTTTCTCATACGCTGGCTCAGATTCATCAACAGCAGCACCAGACCAATCAGCGCCAGGGAAAACAGCGTGGTCAGTGTGCCCAGCGCATAGAGCACCGGGGTGGTGACGTTGGTGGTCATGCCGAAGATTTCCAGAGGCAGGCTATTGAAGCTGCCGGAGACCATCAGGGTGCGGGCGAATTCGTCGTAGGACAGGGTGAAGCCGAACAGCGCCACGCCGAACAGGCTCGAGGCAATCAGCGGCAGAACGATCAGGCGTACCGTTTGCCAGGCGCTCGCGCCGAGGTCGCGGGCCGCCATTTCGTAGGCGCGGTTGAAGCGGTTGAACACGGCGAACATGATCAGCAGGCCGAACGGCAAGGTCCAGGTCAGGTGCGCGCCAAAGGCCGAGCTGTACCAGATCGGCTCCCAGCCGAGGCGATCGAACATCAGGCCGATGCCCAGACTGACCAGAATCGACGGAATGATCAGGCTCGCCAACGTCAGGTAGAACAGTGCCTGACTGCCAGCGAATGGGCGCCGGTAAGCGAACCCGGCGAGCACCGAAAACACCAGGGTGCAGGCCATCACCGCGATACCGAGGAGAATCGAACGGCTGAAGGCACCGGCGAAATCGCCCACCTGCTGGGCCTGGAACAGGTTGTGAAACCAGTGCAGGGACACGCCGTTCATGGGAAAGGTCAACCCGCCGTCCGGCCCCTGGAACGAGAGAATGCCGATGGTCAGGGTCGGCCCGTAAAGGAACAGTACGAACAGGCCAAAGAACAGGCTCAGGCAATAAAAGCTCAACGGCCGTGCCGTGGATTTCATGGTCATAGCTCCTTGCGGATATCCACCAGGCGGAACATCACCACCAGCATCAGCAGCACCGTGGCCAGCAGCACCACGGCACTGGCCGCAGCCGCCGGGTATTGCAGCAAACTGATTTCGTTGTGGATCAGCACGCCGACCGAAGCATGCAGGCCGCCCCCCATGATGCGCACGGTAACGAAGTCGCCCATCACCAGGGTCAGTACGAAAATGCTGCCGATGAGAATGCCCGACTTGCACAGCGGCACGATCACCAGCAGGAGGATCTGCCAGGTCTGCGCTCCGGCGTCCCGCGCGGCCTCGATCAGGCGGCGATCGATGCGCATCATGGTGTTGAAGATCGGCACCACCATGAACAGGGTGTACAGGTGCACATAGGCCAGAACGATGGAGAAGTCGCTGTACAGCAGAAACTCCAGCGGCTGTTCGATCAGCCCGGCGCCCATCAGGCCGCTGTTGACCAGACCATTGCGCCCCAACAGTGGTATCCAGGAAATCATGCGGATGATGTTGGAGGTGAAGAACGGGATGGTGCACAGCAGAAACAGCAAGGTTTGCACCTTGTTGCTGCGGATGTGGAAGGCCAGGTAGTAGGCCACGGTAAAGCCCAGCGTCAGGGTGATCAGCCAGGTCAGCAAGGCGTACTTGAAGGTATTCAGGTACGCCTGCAAGGTCGTCGGCGATGACAGCAGGTACTGGTAGTTGCCGAAGATGAAGTCCGGGATCAACTGGTAGGAGTCGTAGTCCCAGAAGCTCACCACCACGATCACCGTGATGGGGAAGACCAGGAACAGCAGCAGGGTCAGCGCCAGCGGCAGGGCTTGCAGGTGGCTGATGTTGGCGAGTCCGGTGCGCATATCGAGTCCAGTACGCAGAAAGTGAGGTGGCGCAGGCGCGGCGGTGGATGAAACGGCGCCACCCACCGCTACGGCCGAGTCAGGAAACGATGAACTCGTTCCACTTGCGGACCATGTGGCGGTTCTCGTCCATCACCGAGTTCCAGCAAGCCACGCTGCCCATGCGCTGCTCATAGGAGCCGCCATCACGCACCGCGCCGGCCTTTTCCATGACCTTGCCGTCCGGGCTGAGAATGTCGCTCTGGGCGGCCTTGCCCTCCATCCAGAAGCCCCATTCATCGGCGCTCATGTACTGCCTGGAGGTCTCCGGGGCGGCGCTGTAGTAGCCCTGGCGGTTGAGGTAGGCACCGACCCAGCCCGACAGGTACCAGTCGATGTACTCATAGGCCGCATCCAGCTCCAGGCCGCTGAGGTGCTTGGCCAGACCGATACCGCCGCCCCAGGCGCGATAGCCCTCTTCCAGCGGCTGGTAGGTGCAGGCCACACCGCGGCTGCGCACGGCGGCCACGGCCGGTGACCACATGGACTGGATCACCACCTCACCGGAAGCCATCAGGTTCACCGACTCATCGAAGCTCTTCCAGAAGGCGCGGAACTGGCCGTCTTTCTTCGCCTGCATGAGGATGGCGATGGTCTTGTCGATCTCGGCCTGGGTCATGTTGCCCTTGTCGCCATAGGTGATCTCACCCATGGATTCGCAGATCATCGCCGCGTCCATGATGCCGATGGACGGGATGTTGAGGATCGAGGCCTTGCCCTTGAAGGCCGGGTCCATGATGTCGCGCCAGTTCTTGATCGGGCGCCCGACCAGATCCGGGCGAATGCCCAGGGTGTCGGCGTTGTAGATGGTCGGCACCAGCGTCATCCAGCGGGTCGGCTCACTGGCGAACTTCAGCGAATCGGCGCTTTCGACGAAGCCAACGGTGTGCGGCGCAGTACCTTGGGCGATCACCGAATCGGCGTTCAGTTTGCCGTTGATGAACAGCGGCGAGATCTTGTCGAAATTCTTCAGTCGTTGAGTGTCCATGGCCTGCATGGTGCCGGACGGGTACACCTTCTTGCCGATCCAGTACTCGATGTCGGCGATGTCGAAGGAGCGTGGCTGAGTCACTGCCCGCTGCGCCACCGCATCGGAGTCCAGTGCGGTGAGTTGCAGGGTGATCCCCAGATCTTCCTTGGCCTTCATGGCGATGTCGTTGAGGTTGGACACCCCGGTGCCGAACTGACGCAAGGTGATGTTCTTGATGTTCTGCGCCCAGATCATCGGAAAACCGGTGATCGCGCCGGAACCCACGGCCACTGCCGAGGCCACCCCCAGCCCCTTGATCAGGCTGCGCCTGGACAGTCCCTTGGCGGATTCCACCTGCGGGGTTTCGGCGGGGAGTTGCGGGGTGCTGTCATCGTGCTCGCTCATCAGTGAACCTCCTCTGTCGGGTTGGCGTGTTGCGGGGAGAACAGGTTGAGGTGCGCGGCGTCCCAGGCCAGGGTGACCTCTGCACCCACCTCGGGTACCTGGCGCTGGCGGTCGGCCAGGTAAACCATCAGCGGCGTAGCGCTGGCGGTTTGGCATTCGACGTAGATGAAAGCGCCCTGGAACTCGACATCGCAGACCCGCGCAGGCAAGCCAAACTGCCCGGCTGGCGGAGCGCTGCCTGGCGGCAGGATGTCCAGGTGATCGCAGCGCACCGAGAACGCCAGCGGCGTGCCCACCATGGCCTCGGCATAATCGTCGCCCAGTTGCGCCAGACTCAGGCTGCCCTGCCCTGTGCCTTCGACGCTGAGTACCACGCGATCTGCCTCGCGCGCAGTCAGCTCGCCACGCATCAGGCTGTGGCCGCCGATGAATTGCGCGACGAAGGGAGTGGCTGGCCGCTCGAACAATTCCCGTGGCGGCGCTACCTGCTGAATCTTGCCACCGTCCATCACCACCGCCAGATCGGCCAGGGCGAAGGCTTCTTCCTGGGAGTGGGTGACGTGGATGAAGGTCAGCCCCAATTGCTTCTGGATCGCCTTGAGCTCCTTGCGCATACGAATCCGCAAGAACGGGTCGAGAGCGGACAGCGGCTCGTCGAGCAGCACCACGTCCGGCTGGGTAATCAGGGCACGGGCCAGCGCCACTCGCTGCTGCTGACCACCGGAAAGCTGCTCGGGGTAACTCTCGGCGTAATCCTGCATGTTCACCAGCGCCAGCAGCTCGCGGGCCTTGGCGTGGCGCTCGGCCCTGGCCATGCCGGCGATGCGCAGGCCGAAGGCGACGTTGTCCAGGCAGCTCATGTGCGGGAACAGCGCGTAGTTCTGAAACATCATTGCCGTGCCGCGCTGGGTCGGCGAAAACTCGGTGACGTTGCGGTTATCCATGAGGATGTCGCCCTCGCTCACCTCTTCGTGCCCGGCCAGCATGCGCAAGGTGGTGCTCTTGCCGCAGCCGCTGGGGCCGAGCAGGCAGCAATAGCTGCCACTGGGAATTTTCAGATGGAGATCGGTGACCGCCACCCGCGCACCGTAGGCCTTGTGCACCGCCACCAGCTCGACCTGACCTTTCCCAGACATGCTTGCCGCCCGAAATTGCTAACAATTATGAAATAAGTGTTAGCAACGGATGTGCCAGGCAGCCACTTCTCTGCCCACAACCTGTACCAGACTTCTCCCGCACTGTGTATCCGGCTGAAAAACGGATGGTTTTTCAGTTACGGTGAAAAGACGGCATACGCCCTACATAACGGATTAAATCCTGAAAAATAGCGTGCATTGCACAACAATAGGGCAATGCGACAACGCCGTGCACCACTCGGTATAGCCCTCTCCCCCTTTGCCGCTTCATTGTTAACAATTACACTGCTGCCAAGCTTCAGCCGCCCTGGCTCCCACGCAAACGAGCATCGCCCATGGCCAGTCACGTCATTCGTGAAGTGCAACGCATCTACAACGCGATCTACGATGCCATCGTCGAGCAGCGTCTGCCGCCCGGTACTCGCCTGACCGAGCTCAACCTAGTGGACGTGTTTCAGGCCAACCGCAACCACATCCGCAGTGCCCTGCGCGACCTGGCTCACCTCAAGCTGGTGCGCCTGGAAATGAACCGTGGCGCCTTTGTCGAAGAACCCACGCCGCAACAGGCCCGCGAAGTGTTCGCCGCACGCAGGGTGATCGAAAAGGCGTTGATCGAAGAAGCCTGCAAGCGCATGCAAGCCCCCGACCGCCGCGCCATCGAAGCGCACCTGAAGGCCGAATTGGCACTTGGGCATGAACCGGCCAAACCCGAATTCATCCGCCTGTCAGGGGACTTCCATCGCCTGCTGGCACGTATCGCCGGCAACAGCACCCTGGGCGAAATGCTCGAAGGCCTGATAGCCCGTAGCTCGCTGATCATCGCCCTGTATGAAAACCATAACGGCATCCAGTGCTCGCACAACGAGCATGAAGCCCTGGCCAAGGCCCTGCTCGACGGTGATGCTCAGCAGGCGACGCAGTGCATGGAGGAGCACCTGCTGAATATCGAACAGCGTCTGCGCCTGGCCCCACCGGAAAGCGAAGAGGTCGATCTGTTCAAGGTGTTTGCGCAGCAGTCATCCGGGTAAATCGGCTCGCAGTCGGAATCGAAATCGCGGCAGGGCGAACACGTCTTTCTCCCCCTTAGGCAGGGTAGCCCCTCTTCGCAGCCACGCGGAGTGCAAGCCCATGCTCATGGTTTTCAAAACCTGCGGTGGCGGCAATTACCCTCGAGATCGGTCTGCTGAAACAATGGGTAACCCGAAATCCCTGCCGAAACGCCGCTTGTGCCTGATCACTGCCAGCCTGAGACCTTAGAATCGTCAGCCTCCTGACCGAACCGGACATCGACTGACGCACGCCCATGAACACCCCCCTACCTTCCTCGAACGCCACCTGGCGCCTGAAATTGGCCGAGGTGATGGACGGCACCCCCGTGCAGCGCCTGATCACCGTGCTGATCCTGATCAACGCCGCCATCCTCGGCATGCTGACCTCGGCGGAAATCGTCAGCGAGTGGGGCTGGCTGCTGTTGCCTGTGGATATGTTCATCCTCGCGGTGTTCGTGATCGAGCTGGCGCTGCGTTTCGCGGCCCGGGGCATCGGCCTGTTGCGCGATCCGTGGGCGGTGTTCGACTGTCTGGTGGTGGGCATCGCCCTGGTTCCGGCCAGCGGACCGTTCAGCGTACTGAGGGCGTTACGCGTGTTGCGGGTGCTGCGCCTGGTGTCGATCAACCCGAGCATGCGCAAGGTGGTGCAGGCGCTGCTCGCGTCGCTGCCTGGCATGGGCAGCATCATCATGCTGATGGGGCTGATCTTCTACGTATCGGCGGTGATGGCCACGCAACTGTTTGGCGAGCGCTTTCCCGAGTGGTTCGGCTCGCTGACCGCCAGTCTGTATTCGCTGTTCCAGATGATGACCCTGGACAGCTGGTCGAGCGGCACGGTGCGACCGATCATGGAGGTCTATCCACTGGCCTGGGTGTTCTTCATTCCTTATGTGCTGATCGCCACCTTCATGATGCTCAACCTGTTCATTGCAGTGATCGTCAATGCCATGCAGGACGCCCAGGGGCCTGATCCCGAAGTCGATGCACGGCTGCAGCGCGAGCAGATGATCCTGGATGAGTTGAAGGCATTGCGGGCGGAGTTGCGGGAGATGCGGCAGGGCCGTTGATCAGTGCGGCAGAGCAAGTAGGCCGTCTGCGGGAGCGGGTCATGCCCGCGATTTCTTTCGCGCGCATGGCGCGCTCCACATGGCTGCAATTACTTACAGGATCAAGGATCGGTCAGCTCACAACTCCAAAGCTCCACCGCCGGCTGATTGGCCGTCGGTGGCCCGAGCCACTCGCTGAGGGGTTTACAGCCTTGGGCATCGCAGAGTTGATAGTCGCCCGCCTCGGGTGTGCGGCCGAGGCGTAACGGTTGCAGAGGCGGCATTCGACGCTGGTAATGCCAGGCGCCATCACGCGATACGGCGCCGTCAGGAATCTCCATGCCGGCACCGCTGCCGCGCACCCGCGCCTCGCCGAGCAGCAGCCCGTCCGGCGTGACGCGGTAGTCCTCTTCCCAGCGAATCTTCTCGATGCTGTGATTCCAGGCCAGGGTGAAAGCCGGGGTGGGCACTTGCGCCCAGACCACCCCGGCCAACCCCATGCACAGTGCGATCAAGCTGCAGCCAGTGCAGGCTGACGGCGTGCGCGCAGCACGTGCTGGGCAATCACCGCAGCCGCGACCAGAAAACCGATTTCATCGGTGGTCACGCTGTACAGCCCGAGCAGGTCGTAACTGAACACCGAGGCTGGAATCACCAGCGAAGCACCGGCAGCGAAAACCAGTAGCCGCTCCCACGCACGCATCGGCGCCGAGCAATAGCCGACCACCGCCATGCCCCACAACCCGACGGCAAACACCGACTTGATGAACATGTAGAGGATCGCCCCCCAGTCATCACCCTGCATCAGCAGCGCCGGGTCATACACCGCCATGAAGGGGACGACGAAGCCACAGGCGGCGATGCGCACCGACCACAGGCTGATCTTCAGGCCGTTCTCCTTGGCGATCGACCCCGCAGCGAAGCAGGCCAGCGCCACCGGCGGCGTCAGGTCGGCCATCAGGCCGAAATAGAACACGAACATATGCGACACGATCAGCGGCACACCCAACTCCAGCAAAGCTGGCGCGGCAATCGCGCTGGTGATGATGTAGTTGGGGATGGTCGGAATACCCATGCCCAGGATCAGGCACGTGAGCATGGTCAGCAGCAGTGACAGGAACAGGTTGTCCTTGCCAATGGCCATGATGTAACCGGCGAAGGTGGTTGCGATGCCGGTCAGCGAAACCACGCCGATGATCACCCCCACCAGGATGCAGGCGACCGCCACCGGCACCGCATGGCGCGCGCCCTCGGCCAGCGCCCAGACGCAGGCGCGCAGGGTTTCACGCCCGCCCTTGACGTAGAAGCAGCCGGCAACCAGCACCGCGATCACGCCGAACACCACGCCAATGCCGAATTTGAGGAAGCCGGAACTGACCAGCCCCAGGGCGATCCAGAAGGCGATCTTCAGCCACAGGTTGCTGGCGCGCATGACGATCGCCGTGCCGAGGATGACGATTGCCGTCAGGGCCAGGCCCACGGTGCCGGAGAACATCGGGGTGAAGCCGGCGAACAGCAGATACACCAGCACACCCAGCGGAATCAGCAGGTACCAGCGCTGCTTGATCGCCGCGAATGGATCCGGGCATTCGTCTTTCGGCAGGCCAACCAGTTTGAGGCGCTGGGCCTCGAGGTGCACGGTCCAGAAAATCGAGCCGAACCACAGCAGGGCCGGGATCAGCGCCGCCTTGGCGATCTCCACGTACGGCACGTTGATGGTCTCGGCCATGATGAAGGCCACGGCCCCCATGATCGGCGGCATGATCTGGCTGCCCATGCTGGCCGAGGCTTCCACCGCGGCGGCGAAGGTGCCCTTGTAACCGAAGCGCTTCATCAGCGGGATGGTGAACTGGCCGGTGGTCACCACGTTGGCTACACCCGAACCGGTGATGGTGCCCATCAGCGCCGAAGAGACCACCGACACCTTGGCCGGGCCGCCGGTCTTGTGACCGAACATGCCCATGGCGAAATCGGTGAACAGCCTGATCATCCCCGCCTGTTCGAGGAAGGCGCCGAACAGGATGAACAGGAAGATATAGGTGCCCGACACGTAGGTCGGCGTGCCGTAGAAACCCTCGGTACCGAACGACAGCTGGTTGATGATCTGGTCGAAGTCATAACCACGGTGCGCCAGGTCGCCCGGCAGGTGCTCGCCAAACAGGCCGTACGCCAGGAAGCAGCCGCAGATGATCGGCAAGGCCAGCCCCATGACCCGTCGCGCCGCCTCGAATACCAGCACCAGCAAGGTCACCCCGATCACCATGTCGAAGGGGGTGAGGTCGCCCGAACGCTGGATCAGGTCGGCCTCGAAATACCACTGGTAAATCGCCGTGCTCAGGCCAGCCAGGCCCAGGGCCCAGGCCACCGGAGTCCATGGCCGGCCCTGGCCCCGCAACGGGAAACACAGGTACACCATCAGCAACACGAAGCCGACGTGCCCGGCGCGCAGCACCTGGCTGGAGAAAGGATGGAACGCAGCCCCGATGATCTGATAGACCGAAAACAGGATCGCGACGTAGAACACGGCCTTGGGCCACTGACTGGGATTGCCGGTCAGACCTGGATGATCGCTCATGGATAGATTCTCGATACAGCTGGGATAACGGTACGCCGACACCATCAGGGCATGGGCGAACGCTGACTCGATGAACGAGGGCGCCGGACTCGGGTCCCGGCCCCTCTTCCATCGGTGTTACTCGAGAACGCCGGCTTCCTTGTAGAAGCGCTCGGCGCCCGGATGCAACGGGATCGGCAGGCCTTCCGTGGCCTTCTCCAGGCTCATGTAGTTGGACGCAGAATGCGCGGTGCGCAGGCGGGCAAGGTTGTCGAACATCAGCTTGGTCATCTGATAGGCGACGTCGTCGGACACGCCTTCATGGCTGACCAGCAGGTTGATGATCGCCGCAGTCGGCACATCCTCGGTCTGGCCGTCATAGGTGTTGGCCGGGATCACCATAGGCTGGTAGGCGCTGCTGCCGATCTTGGTGACGACCTCCTCGGGAATCGCCACGAAGGTGAGCGGCACCATCGACGCCAGGTCGCGGATCGCCGCCATGCCCAACCCGGAAGACTGCAGCGTGGCGTCCAACTGGCGGTTCTTGATCAACTCGACCGACTCGGCATAGGGCATGAATTCGACCCGGCCCATGTCCTTGTAGCTCAGGCCAGCGGCCTTGAAGATGGCCCGGGCATTGAGCTCGGTGCCGGACTTCGGCGCGCCGACCGAGATGCGCTTGCCCTTGAGGTCTTCCAGAGTCTTGATCCCGGATTCCTTGCTGGCCACGATCTGGATGTAGTTCGGGTAGGTGGCGGCGATGGCGCGGATCTTGGTCAGCGGCGCCTTGAAGCCAGCGTCCTCGACTCCCTTCCAGGCATCGTCCACCGAATCGCCAAGCGCGAAGGCCAGTTCACCACGGCCTGCCTGCAGCAGATTGAGGTTTTCCACCGACGCCTTGGTCGCCTGCACGGAAGTCTTGGCACCCTCGATACCGTTGCCGTAAAGCTGCGAAAGGGCCACGCCAATCGGGTAATACACCCCGCTGGTACCGCCGGTAAGCACGTTGATGAAGGTGGGTGCGGCGAGTGCGGCGGTGCTGGCAGTGAAGGCCGCAGCGGCGGCGAAGAGGCTGAAGCGCTTGGTCAGTCGCATGGTGTTTCTCCGTGATTATTCTTGTCAGAGAGCCGGTGCGGGATCGATGACCAGAGAACGGAGAGCGGCGAACAGAGAGCAAAATCACGCTGCCGCTGACGACCTGTTGTCTTTGTTATGGTCACCGACTCGAATGCCGGTTGCCCAAGCGACATTGCAGATGCCATGCCAGCGCCCAGAATGCCCGTGCCAGAGCGGTAGAGGGTTTTCGCAGCGGCCGAAACCAGCGAAAGCCCGCCTATTCGCGGACCGGCGACCGGCAAGATTCCGCTCAGAAAGACCGACGCCTCTCAGAAGCGGACGCAGAGCGTCCAGGCGGCGTTCCCACGCAGAGCGTGGGAATGATCTGGCAACTCCACTATTGGTGGGCTGAAGCCCACCCTACACGGGGAGCGCGCAGACGTAGGGTGGGCCGGGCAGCAATCCGCCTCAGACGTAGGGTGGGCTTCAGCCCACCAGCAAGGGTGAACGGCCCATCAGGTGCTGCTCAATCCTCGTCGCCGCTTCCGGCGGGGCGATAGGTGCTGCGTTGCAAACCATGGCGCTGCATCTTTTCGTTGAGGGTACGGCGGGGTACCTGCAACAGTTCCATGGTCTGCAGGATGCTGCCGCGACAGCGCAGCAGCGCGTTGTGCAGGCACTGCGCCTCGAAGGTTTCCATCTGCCCGGCGAGGGACTGGCCGGCCTGTTCCTGCGCCGCACCGCTCAGCCCCAGGGCGTGGCGCTCGGCGGCGTTGACCAGCTCGCGTACGTTGCCCGGCCACTCATGCCCGAGCAACGCGGCCAGCTCGGCGGGTGTCAGTGGTTCGAGAGTGCGACCGTGGCGTTGTGCGGCCTCTTCGGCGAAATGCTCGAAGAGCAGCGAGATGTCTTCACGACGCTCGCGCAACGCCGGAATCTGCAAGGTGGCGACATTCAGCCGATAGAGCAGATCCTCGCGGAAACGCCCGGCTCTCACTTCATCGAGCAGGTCCGGCTTCACCGCGCTGATCACCCGCAGGTCGACGTGGATGCTGCGGTTGGACCCCAACCGTTCCAGGGTTTTCTCTTGCAGCACGCGCAACAGCTTGACCTGTTGCGCCAGCGGCAGGCTTTCCACCTCGTCGAGGAACAGGGTGCCGCCGTCGGCATGTTCGATACGGCCGATGCGTTTGCTCTGGGCACCAGTGAAGGCGCCGCTCTCGTGGCCGAACAGCTCGCTCTCGAACAGATGCTCGGGAATCGCGGCGCAGTTGAGGGCCACGAAGGGCTTGTCGGCACGTTCGCTGAAGTCGTGCAGGCAGCGCGCCACGCGCTCCTTGCCGGAACCGGTCTCACCGCGGATCAGCACGTTCACGGAGGTGCCGGCCAGGTCGAGGATCTGTCGACGCAAGCGCTCCATGGGCCGCGACACGCCGAGCAATTGCGCGGCGATACCGTCCTTGAGGGCGAACTGCTGGCGCAGAGCGCGGTTCTCGCAGACCAGGCGACGTTTTTCCAGGGCGCGGCGCACGGTGTCGAGCAGGCGATCGGGGGTGAAGGGTTTTTCGATGAAGTCATAGGCGCCCTGCTTGAGCGCCTGCACGGCCATGGGTACGTCGCCATGCCCGGTGATCATGATGACCGGCAGATCACGGTCACAAGCGACCACCTTGTCCAGCAGCTGCAGACCATCGGTGCCGGGCATGCGCACGTCGCTGATCAGTACGCCGGGAAAATCCACATCGATCAGGGCCAGCGCCTGGGCGGCGTTGGCGCAGGTACGCACGCTGAAACCGGACAGCTCCAGCCATTGCTGCGCCGCTTCGCGGATCGCTGCCTCATCGTCGACGACGATTACCTGACCACCCATATCACCTCCTTATTCTTGGATCGCGCAGTGTAGCGCCCGGTTATCGGCCCGCCAGCCACGGCGTCGTTACACGAAATGCCAAACCCGCCCGGTTCACCCCGCGCGCGGCAGGCGCAGAATGAAGATGGCGCCGTCAGGGCCGTTGCGCGCCTCCAGGCTGCCGCCCAGATCACGCACGATGCCGTAGGAAATCGCCAGGCCGAGTCCGAGCCCCTCGCCCACCGGCTTGGTGGTGAAGAACGGCTCGAAGACGTTACCCAGATGCTCCTCGGGAATACCGCCGCCCACATCGCTGACCTCCAGCGCACAGCTGTCGCCAAGCAACTCGATGGTCACCCCGAGGATACGCCGCGGGCTGTCGACCATGGCGTCCAGAGCATTGTTGAGCAGGTTGAGCACCACCTGCTCCAGGCGAATGGCATCGCCGGAAACCCGGGCCTCGCTGCGAATTTCGCGGCGCAACTCCACCTGCTCGCTGCGCAGGCGTGGCGCCAGCAGCAACAGCGCCTGCTCCAGCACATCGCTGAGCAACAGACGCTCGTTGAGCCCCGCCGGGCTCTTGCGGGCGAAGGTCTTCAGATGGCCGGTCAGACTGGCCATGCGCTGCAACAGACCATCGATGCGGGTCAGGCCTTCGCGCACCTCGCGCTCGCGGCCGTTGTCGAGCAGCAGGCCGAGGCTGCCCAGGTGCATCTGGATGGCCGTCAGCGGCTGGTTGATCTCATGGGCCATGGCCGCCGACATCTGCCCCAGCGCCGCCATCTTGGCGGCATGTACCAGGCCTTCCTGGGCCTCTCGCAATTCGGCGGTACGCAGGGTCACCTCACGTTCGAGGTTCTCGCGGATGCTCGCCTGCAGGCGCTGGTTCTTGTGACGCTGGACCAGAAACAGCACCAGGAATACCAGGGTCAGCCATACACCGGCCGCGGCCAGACGATAGCTGCGCGCGGTGTCGCCCAGGCTGTTTTCCTCGATCAGCAGGTGCAGCGTCCAGGCTTCGCTGGTCAACTCCTGGCGCTGCCACAGGTAACTCTGCCGGCCATCCGGACCATCGATGTTCATCCAGTCCGCATTGCCCTCGAAGTACGGGCCGGGCTCCGTGGACAGCACCTCCAGGGGGCGTTCGGCGTACTTGCGCACCTCCACCAGCTCGGCGTGATCGAGTTCGTCGAGCTCATCCAGGGCACGGAAACGCCAGGCCGGCCGGCTGCTGAGAATCACCACGCCGTAGCTGTCGGCCACCAGCAGCACACCGGGCTGGCCCACCCACTCGCGCTGCAGTTCCTCCAGCTCCAGCTTGACCACCAGCACGCCGATCACCGCGCCGTTATCGTCGTACACCGCATGGGAGAGAAAGTAGCCGGGCACGCCAGTGGTCACCCCGACCGCGAAATAGCGGCCTGCGGTGCGGTGCAGCGCATCCTGGAAGTAGGGGCGGAAGCCATAGTTGCTGCCGACGAAGCTGCTCCACTCGTTCCAGTTGCTGGCCGCCAGGGTGAGGCCCTGGCGGTCGATCAGGTAGAGCACGCTGGCGCCAGCGGCGGCGTTGAGCATTTCGAAGCGACGGTTGAGCTTGTCGCGTAACTGCGGATCGTCCGGTGCCTGCAGCAGTGCCTGAATATCACCGTCCATGGACAGCAACTGCGGCACCGAACGGAAGCGGTCGACCAGGGTCTGGATCGATTGCGCATACAGCTGCAACTGGCCGTGTGCCTCGCTGCTGCGATCCTCCCAGGCCCGCTGCTCGGCATAGCGGCTGGCCAGCCACAGGCTGACGGCCAGGCCAAGGATCACCAACAGCACGATGGCAACGATGCGATAACGCAGAAACAGGGCGGTCATGCACGACTCGAATTTTTATGATGCCGGCATGTTAGCCCGAAATCACTTCAGGTCGAGTAGGGGATGCAGCCGCCGATGTAGCCTGGATTAGCCGAAGGAGTAACCTGGGGCAGCAGGTTCGGGCTGCTCAAGAGACCCGGGTCTCGCTACGCTCAACCCGGGCTCCAGGCGATACCGGTCAGGGGCGCGCCATCATCAGTGCGGGCACCGCACGGCCAGCGACCAGTTGCTCGTCGACCAGGCGCACCACGTCTTCCTCGCTACGCACCTGATACCAATGACCCGGCGGGTAGACCGTCAGCGTCGGGCCCTGATCGCAGGGAAACTGGCACTGGGTACGGGTGATATGCACGCCACCCTCGCACTCCAGACGGCCAGCAGCCTTGACCTTCTCCCGCAGCATTTTCCACAGCGGCAGAGCGCCACGGCGGGTGCAGCGTGGGCCGTTGCACAGCAGCACGCGGTACTGGTGAGCGGGAATCTTCGACCAGGCGTGGCTGCCGGGCAGCGCTGGCACATCGAGGCAACTCAGGTGCAGCTCCGGGCGTTCGAGCAATGCACAGGCGGCCCCGGCTGCATCGGCATCGAGCTGGCCGAACAGGCTGGTGACAGACACCCGTGCAGGCTCGGTCAGGCGCGCCAGCTCGCTGCGCAGCCAGTCGACATGCTGGCTGCTGCTCTGCGCCTCCAGGTCGATCACCAGCAGCCTGCCGCTGCCCTCCTGCACGCGCTGCCAGAGGCCGTCATAACCGGCACCGGTATCGACGATTTCGGCCAGCGCAGGCTCGCCACGCAGCTCGACCAGGCGGGCACGAAACAGCTCGGCAAAGGAGCCGTCGAGCAGATCCGGGCCGGCGAACAGCACCTGAGCGTAGGGCGTGGTAGTCATGGGTAGGCTCCGGGAAAAGGGCGGCAGTCTAGCAGTGAGCTAGACACCGTTGGTCAGCAACGCCTGCCAGAGCACTTCGGCTTCGGCGAACTCGCGATCCACAGCGGGCAAAATCGGCCGCTGCAACACCAGCACCGGCACACCACGCTCACGGGCCACCTGCAACTTGTGCTCGGTGGCAGCGCTGCCACTGTTCTTGCTCACCAGCACATCGCAATCGAGGCGCTCGAACAGCGCGCGCTCATCGTCCAGGCTGAACGGCCCTCGGGCGCCGATCACTTCGGCGCGGGGCGTGGCAGGCTGGCTCTGCAGGCAGCGCACCGTCCAGTGCTGGTGGGCGGGAATCTCGTGCAGATGCTCCAGTGGCTCGCGGCCAAGGGTGAACAGCGGGCGCTGAAAGTCGCCAAGCGCGGCGATCAGGCTGGGCCAGTCGAACACCTCGCGCCAGTCATCCTCGGAAGAGGCCTGCCAGCCCGGACGACGCAGCGCCCAGCAGGCGATCCCGGCCTGTCGCGCGGCATGGGCGGCGTTGTGGCTGATCTGCGCGGCGTAGGGATGGGTGGCGTCGACCAGCAGGTCGATACCCTGCTCGCGGATGAAGGCAGCCAGACCATCGGCCCCGCCAAAACCGCCGACGCGCACCTGGCAAGCGAGGTCATCCGGCACCTTGCCCAACCCGGCCAGGCTGTAGACATGCGCCGGGCCGAGGCGCCGGGCGAGGTTCAGCGCTTCGCCGATCCCGCCCAGTAGCAGGATGCGGCTCATAACGGCTTGCTGACCTGCAGCAGGGTGATCGGCAACGCGGCGCGCCAGGTGTCGAAACCGCCGAGCGGGCGCGCCTGGGCCACTTCGATACGGGTCAGCTCGCCGCCCTTTTCGCCACGAAAGGCGATCAACGCCGCCTCGCTCTGCAGGGTCACGGCGTTGGCCACCAGCCGACCGCCGGGCTTGAGCGCGCGCCAGCAGCTTTGCAGCACGCCGGGCGCGGTCACCCCGCCGCCGATGAAGATGGCGTCTGGCGCCGCCAGCCCGGCCAGCGCCTCGGGTGCACGCCCGGCCACCAGTTGCAGGCCCGGCACGCCAAGGGCATCGCGGTTGTGGGCGATATGGCCCTGGCGGCCTTCGTCGGCCTCGATGGCGATGGCCCGACAAGCGGGGTGGGTACGCAGCCACTCGATGCCGATGGAGCCGCAGCCGGCTCCCACGTCCCAGAGCAGTTCGCCGGGCAGCGGCGCCAAGCGCGCCAGGGTGATGGCGCGCACGTCGCGTTTGGTGAGTTGCCCGTCGTGGCGATAGGCATCGTCCGGCAGGCCCGGCGTGAGCGGCAGGCGCATGGCGTCATCACCGGCCACGCAGTCGATCGCCACCAGATTCAGATCAGCGGAGCGAGCCAGCGACCAGCCATCAGCCAGGCCATCGATACGCCGCTCGCGCTCACCGCCCAGGTGTTCGAAAACGCTCAGCCGACTGGGGCCGAAACCACGCTCGCGCAACAATCCGGCGATGGCCGCCGGGCTCTCGCCATCGTTGCTCAGGACCAGCAGGCGCACGCCGGGATGGATCTGCGTATTGAGCGCCGCCAGCGGGCGGCCCACCAGCGACACCAGAGGCGTGCTCTGCAACGGCCAGCCCAGGCGAGCCGCCGCCAGCGAGCAGGAAGAAGGCGCCGGCAGAATGTGCAGTTCCTCGCTCGGCAGCTCACGGGCCAGGCTGGCACCGACACCAAAGAACATCGGGTCACCGCTGGCCAGCACGCAAACCGGCGTGCCGCGGCGCTCGAGTACCGGAGCCAGGGAAAACGGCTTCGGCCAGGGCAGGCGTGTGGCACGGATACAGTGCGGCAACAGTGCCAGTTGGCGCTCGCTACCGAACACCTGCTCGGCGGCCAGCAACGCATGCCGCGCCGCCTTGCCGAGGCCGGGGTAGCCGTCTTCGCCAATGCCCACGACGGTCAGCCAGGGTGTCATGCGTTTTTCCTCATCCTAGAAACAGCCATAAGCTGCAAGCCTCAAGCGACAAGCCAACGAGTCGTCAGCAACCTGTTTCCGGCTTGGCGCTTGCCGCTGATCCACACGGCTTTTCATCCGGGTGGGCAAAGCGGGCATAATAGCGCCTTCGTCGGTGTCCGTCGGCTGCGTGGTACGTAGGCGCGGGCCTAAGAGGGAACACGATATAAAACGTGTTCAATATCTAGCGAGCTAGAGCCATGCAAGGCAGAAAGGGGCGAGAAAGCGGAGTTTACGACTGTAAATGAGCATTTCGAGTCGTTTTCTAACGCAGCAGGGCCGACGCGCAGCAGATATTGAGCAGGTTTTCAGCCGTGGCTGCCCCCGCAACTGTAGCAGCGAGCGCCTGTGCCAATCGCCACTGGGAAACCGGGAAGGCCGGCCACGCGCCATGACCTGCGAGCCAGGAGACCTGCCGACGGATTCAGTCGCATGTGCCCACACCGGGCGGGGTGTCCCGGTGATAGAAGCTCGTCCTTCTCTGGCCTATCCTCGAACGGATGCCCATGTGACCCGACCCCGGTGATCCGTTGAAACAGGCTTTTTGCATTCCATCCCCTGCTGTTCGCCCCTCGGCCTGTCCGGGGTTGCTGCGTATCGTGCAGGCGAAGGACGGCGGCATCTGCCGGATCAAGCTGGCCTGCGGGCGCCTCGATGCCACCGGAGCTGAGCGCATCGCCAGGGCCGCACAACGCCATGCAGGCGGCGTGATCGAAGCCACCAACCGCGCCAACCTGCAGATCCGCGGCATCCACGCCGGCAGTGAAGACGCGTTGATCGGCGAGTTGCTGGCCGCTGGCCTCGGCCCGCGCTCACCCGCTGCCGACGATGTGCGCAACCTGATGGTCAGCCCGGCCGCAGGCGTGGATCCGCAAGCGCTTGTGGATATCTCGCCACTGGCCATGCAGTTGCTGGCGACGCTGGAAAACACAGCGCATCTGCATGCCCTGTCGCCGAAGTTCGCCCTGCTGCTCGACGGCGGCGAACGCCTCGCGATGCTCGAACACCCCCACGATATATGGCTCAGCGCGCTGCCGCTGAACGGCGGTATCGGCTATGCATTCGGGCTGGCCGGCTGCCCGCCCTTCGCAGAAGAAGATGCAGCCGCGTTGGCTGTCGTGCCGCAAGCCTCTGCTCACGAACTGATCATCGCCTTGCTCGACCTGTTCCTGGAGCTGGCCACGCCAGAGCAGACGCGCATGCGGCATCTGCTGGAAAACCATTCTCCTGCCGATCTGCTGCAGCGTCTGCAGATACGGTTGGGAGATGTGCTGCTGCCTGCAGGCAACTGGCGCCGCCCCCCGGCGCAAGACAATGCCCATCTCGGTATCCATGAGCAGCGTCAGCCGGGTCTCGTGCATATCGGCGCCGCCGCTGTGCTCGGTCGGTTGGATGCCGAACAGTTACTCGGCCTGGCAGATCTCGCCCGCCGTTACGGTGATGGCAGCCTGCGCCTGACGCCCTGGCAAAGCGTATTGCTGACCAATATCCCCGAGACGGCTGCCGATGCAGTCATGCACAGCCTGCACGCACTCGGCCTGCTGACCGATGCCAGCGCGCCGCTGACCCGTATCATCGCCTGCACCGGCGCCAGCGGCTGTGCCAAAGGCCAGGCCGACACCAAGGCCGATGCCCTGCGCCTGGCCGACCGGCTACCCGCTGGCAGCGAGCAGCCGGGCATTCACCTCACGGGATGCAGCCGCTCCTGCGCCGCCGCCCATCGCACACCTTTCACCTTATTGGCCGTGGCCGAGGGTCGTTACGACTTGTTCGCCCGCCAACCGCTCGGCACCGGCTTCGGCCAATTGCTGGGCCACCACCTGACACCTGACGACGCCGCCGAATTGCTGGCCTCGCTCACCGCTACCCGGAGTTTCACCCGATGACCGATTACATCCGCGATGGTCAGGAGATCTATCGCCATTCCTTCTCCATCATCCGCGCCGAGGCCGACCTGAGCGCCATTCCGGCGGATCTCGAGAAGCTCGCGGTGCGGGTCATCCACGCCTGCGGCATGGTCGATGTGGTGCAGGATCTACGCTTCTGCGCGGGTGCCGGTGCGGCCGGCCGCCAGGCCCTCGCCAATGGCGCGGCGATTCTCTGCGATGCGCGCATGGTTGCCGAAGGGGTGACGCGCACGCGCCTGCAGGCCGGCAATCCGGTGATCTGCACCCTCAACGATGCGGGTGTACCGGAGCTGGCCAAGAAGCTCGGCAACACCCGCTCGGCGGTGGCCCTGGAGCATTGGCGCGAGCATCTCGAAGGCTCGGTGGTGGTGATCGGCAACGCCCCCACCGCGCTGTTCTATCTGCTCGACATGCTCGCTGCAGGCGCCCCCAAACCAGCGCTGATTCTCGGCTTCCCGGTGGGCTTCGTGGGCGCTGCTGAGTCCAAGGACCTGCTCGCCAGCACCTTCGCCGAGCATGGCGTGCCCTACGTGATCGTGCAGGGCCGTCGGGGCGGTAGCGCCATGGCCGCCGCCGCGGTCAACGCCCTGGCCACGGAGGTCGAATGATGACCGGCATGGACCGCCCCGGCAAAGGCCGCCTGCTGGGCCTGGGCGTAGGCCCGGGCGACCCCGAACTGATCACCCTCAAGGCCCTGCGCCTGCTCAAGTCGTCACCCGTGGTCGGCTACTTCGTGGCCAAGGCCAAGGCCAATGTCGGCCAGGGCGGCAACGCCTTCGGCATCATCGAAGGTCACCTGGACGACAGTCAGCAGCGCCTGCCACTGGTCTACCCGGTGACCACCGAAAAGCTCGAGCCGCCGCTGTCCTACGAGGACGTGATCAGCGACTTCTACGACACCTGCGCCGCCCAGGTCGCCGAGCACCTCGACGCGGGCCGCGACGTGGCGGTGATCTGCGAAGGCGACCCGTTCTTCTACGGCTCCTACATGTACCTGCATGACCGCCTGGCCGAGCGCTACGAGGCTCAGGTGATCCCCGGCGTGTGCTCGATGCTCGGTAGCGCGGCGGTGCTCGGCGTTCCCCTGGTGTACCGCAACCAGAGCCTGTCGGTGCTTTCCGGTGTGCTGCCCGAAGACGAGCTGCGCGAGCGCCTGCGTGATGCCGAAGCCGCCGTGGTGATGAAGCTGGGTCGCAACTTCGAGAAAGTCCGCCGGGTGCTGCAGGATCTCGGCCTGCACGACCGTGCTCACTACGTGGAACGGGCGACCATGGCCAACCAGCGCATCGTGCCGCTGGATGAAGTCGAACCGATGGCCTCGCCGTATTTTTCGATGATCGTGGTGCCCGGTGAGAAATGGCGGGGTTGAACTGAAACAGCTGTCTCGCAGTAAGCACCTTTTCCGTAGGAGCCAGCTTGC
Source organism: Pseudomonas sp. MEJ086 (assembly GCF_030209025.1). Taxonomy (NCBI): domain Bacteria; kingdom Pseudomonadati; phylum Pseudomonadota; class Gammaproteobacteria; order Pseudomonadales; family Pseudomonadaceae; genus Pseudomonas; species Pseudomonas sp. MEJ086. The sequence goes on along the minus strand of NZ_JARVSV010000012.1, from coordinate 11,212 downwards.
TGGCGATATCGATGGCCAAATCGATAGTTGTGTTGCGGGTCGGATCGCTTCGCCGGCAAGCCAGCTCCTACATGATTGCAGCGAACTCGCCTGCCTGTTCCTGACAGTGGATAAACCATGACCTCTTCACCCGCCATCGTCATCCTCGGCCCCTCTGCGCTGGCCACTGCGCGGCGCATGCAGACACTTTATCCACAGGCCGTGATCCATGGTCTGCGCGGGCGGGTCGAGGCCAACCAGGCCTACGACGACTTCGGCGACACCCTGCGCAGCCTGTATCGCAGCGGCACGCCGATCATCGCCCTGTGCGCCGCCGGTATCGTCATTCGCAGCCTGGCACCGCTGCTCGCCAGCAAGGGCGCCGAGCCACCGGTGCTGGCCGTAGCCGAAGACGGCAGCGCCGTGGTGCCGCTGCTCGGCGGCCTGGGCGGCGTCAACCGCATGGCCAGGGAGATCGCCACGGCACTGGAGACCCGCGCGGCCATCACCACCAGCGGCGAGCTGCGTTTCGGCACCTGCCTGCTCGACCCGCCGAGCGGTTATGCCCTGGCCGACCTGGAGCAGGGCAAGCGCTTCGTCTCCGACCTGCTGGGCGGCGAAAGCCTGCGCATCGATGGCACCGCGCCGTGGCTGAACGATGCCAGCCTGCCGCTGGCCGAAGATGCCGGCCGTACCGTACGGATCACCACCGAACAGCGCCCCGCGCAGCCTGACGAACTGCTGATCCATCCACGCACGCTACTCGTTCTGGTCGACAAGGCAGATGACCTTGCCGCGGCCATCCGCCAGGCATTCGAACAGTCGCGCCTGGCGCCGAAATCCCTGGCGGCTCTGCTCGCCCCCCAGGCACTGATCAGCGACAAGCGCCTGGCCCAGGTCGCCAGCGAGCTCGCCGTACCACTGCGCTTCGTCCGCGCTGACGATGGACTGCCACCTCGGGTGCACCGCAGCGAAAACCTGCAGGTGCTGCAGGCCGACTCGCCCGAAGCGGCGCAATCCATGGGCCGCCCCCGCGGTCGCCTGAGCGTGATCGGCCTGGGCCCCGGCGCCGCCGAACACATGACCCCCGCCGTTCGCCGCGCGCTGGACGAAGCCGAAGATCTGCTCGGCTACGAAACCTACGTGAAAATGGCCGAGCCGTTGCGCCCGGAACAGGTGCGCCACTGCAGCGACAACCGTGAAGAGCTGCAACGGGCCCGCCATGCCTTCGAACTGGCGGCCAGCGGCCGCCGCGTGGTGGTGATTTCCTCCGGCGACCCCGGCGTATTCGCCATGGCAGCGGCCGTGCTGGAAGCCCTGGAAACCAGTGGCACGACGACCGACTGGCACGCCGTCGAGCTGGAGGTTCTGCCCGGCGTATCCGCTGCCCTGGCCACCGCCGCCAAGGCCGGCGCGCCGCTGGGCCACGACTTCTGCCTGATCTCCCTGTCGGACAATCTCAAGCCCTGGGCGGTGATCGAAAACCGCCTCGACCATGCTGGCGCAGCGGATCTGGCGATGGCCTTCTACAACCCGATTTCCAAAGCTCGCCCCTGGCAGCTCGGCCGCGCCCTGGAAATCGTCCGCCAGCACCGTACGCCCGACACCGTGGTGGTGCTCGGCCGCGACATCGGCCGCCCCGCTGAGGCGTTGCGCGTGCTCGACCTCGGCGAGCTGACCCCGGACATGGTCGACATGCGCACCCTGGTGATCATCGGCTCCAGCCAGACCCGCCGTCTGCCCAGGGGCGATGGCGGCGAATGGGTGTATACGCCGCGCAGTTATCCACAAAACGACTAATCGCCCCTGTAAATCCCGGTTGGCTATCGATCTCGCTACGAGTACTGAAGTACTTACGTTGCGTTTATCGACTTTGATCTGACTAGCAGAAGACGGAGCTTGTCGTAGCTAGGGCCTGCCCGCCCAGACCCCAACCATTCCGCGACATTTACTGACCCCTCCTTGGCTAAACGTCTTATAGATAGAGTGACTGGAAACCAATGTTCTACCGAGGGATTGATAATGACGCTGTACTGGAATGAAGGGCTTTTAATAACGCCATATGACGACCCACCTGATAATGATGCTGGCTACATAGGCGGTGGCTTTCATCGGGGCATGGGAGCTACAGCTCCGCATCAAGCAATAAATTATCTGAGATACCAAAACGAAAAGCACTACCAAAGCAATAAAAGTGAAGTCAGCGCGCATTATGTATCACCTGAAAGTGACAACTATATCACTGATGGGATGATCGGCTTTCTTATACCTGAAATGGCAGCATTGCCAGGCCTTATTGCCGACATCACCAAAGAGACGATGAGACGATGAGACGATGAGCCATGCCGAATATACAGCTGTTAAAAATTTCGCACTCAAAAATAATATAATTGCTCAAGTTGCGCTGGCAGGAAGTGCGATAGGGACTGATGTTGATAACGGTGTTTCGCCCTACGTTGCCATTGGCACTCAAACCGCAATTATTGCAATTGGCGCTGGACTGACTGTGGCCACCGCAGGGCTTAGTATTCCACTATCACTGGGAGCGGGTCTGTTATTATCAATTGGACTTGAGTGGTTCGATGCTCAAGGCCGAATAAATGATTTTTTATCAGGTATTCTTGGATTGCCTAGCAGTACACTTGGCGCGGAGGCTGAACCGAATACCTTAACAGGATACCAAGTTTATCAAGCGCTAATGCAGGTTTTTCAAAACCCGGATGCCTATCCGGACGCAGAAAACATACTCAATGAATTTGTTGCTCAAGCTGGAGCTTCCTTGAGGAAAAACGAAAGCGCTGTAATTGATGAGCAAGGTCATACTAACCTACTCAACAAAGCAGCACCGCAAACAATCGACATGGCAGACTTGAGTTCAGATAGCAACGGATACCAAGAATTTATAGCAAACGGCGCCGGAGGGTATTTTTTTAACGGCTCAGGAGGTTACAACAAAATGATTGGTGGCGAAGGTCTGAACTGGTTTCTAATTCAGGAAGACTGGGCGCTTGAGGGCTGGGACTTTCTTACGCCACAAAACATCGTTATTGGGGGGGCAGGATATAATGTTTTAGATTTTTCAGGTGTTCAATAAGAGGTTCATGCAATCCTTAGTGGCAATGACTACGTTAATCAACGTATTGAAAATCTGAGGTTAGAGTTCAACCCTTCACGGCCTAGTTTTTTAGATGAACAGATGGCTATGAGTTTGAGGGGCGCAGAATTTCAATGGCTCGATACCCCTTTTTCTCTCTTCGACTCAGGCGAGTACAGAAATATAGATCTTGTTATAGGGTCTTCCTATAACGATATTCTTGTAGGAGACTGGCTCGGTGGGAATACGCTGACGGGGGGCTATGGAAACGATATATTTGTTGTTCATGGAGGGAGCAATGTCATTAAGTTTTACGACACCGATTTTTCGAGCCCTGGCGAAGACCTTGTAAAAAAATCTGTTCACGGCTTGACGCTACAGATGGAGGCCGTGTACTTCAACAGCATGAACTATGCCCCGGACTTTGGTACTTATTTCAGGCTTGATGCGGACAAGCTAGACTTTAGTGCTATGGATGCGAATCTGAGTGTGGAAGGTAATCAAGCGTTCGAGTTCATTTTTTTCAATGAATTTACTGGTAAGGCCGGCGAACTCAGACTCGATACGGACTGGGCTGCAGACCCCAGTTTCACGCTCCAAGGCGATAGAACGGGAGATGGCATCGCTGATTTTGAAGTTGAGTACGAGATTTATTTCACCAACCCATTCGTCAGGACGCTGTGGAGCCCCTTCATAACCGAAGAGAATCTAATCCTGTAACGTCTGATTGTCCAAGCCTGCCGAGGTGATTTGTTCATCTTGGCTGTTCACCTAATTTCAAGGCCGAGTGTCGTCATGATGGAAGTTGCTAAGAAAATCTTGAATTCGATGATCAATATGCGTAATGCAGATAATCGTTTTGCGCCGCTCAAGATTGTTTTCTCGATTTATCTCGCGTGGTTGATCGCTTACGCAATGCTAGGCGATTATCTAAGTCAAGTTGTGCAGCTATATTATATGTCTGATGATGTTTTGTTGGTTCAGCACAGTGCGCTGCTTTTTTTATTAAATCCAGGGCTGGCCGGGGTTTTTGTGGTGTTTGTCGGCGTGGGTATAATGCATCTTCTGGTTTTCCTGAAGCTTGCAAGTTATACGTGGCTCAGCAACGCATTGATCATAACGGGCGCTTTTATAGCCCTCATCATATTCCTGCTTGTTGGCCTATGGGCTAAAGTGCTCGCGGACAAAGCGATTGAATCCGGGGAATACATAGTTTGTCCCTATGGGCCAGATGGCTACAGCCGAAAGTCCGATTATGGTGGCAGTGATGTGTATAGGCTCGCGTTACTCAATAAGGACTCAGGTACTGAATGTCGCTAAACACTGATTTAACGAAGACCGCATTGTCACATCGTAGACATGGCAGCTTTCGCCGAACCTGGGATCGCCCCGCCGAAGCCCTGCGCGTGCTCGACCTCGGCGAGCTGACCCCGGACATGGTCGACATGCGCACCCTGGTGATCATCGGCTCCAGCCAGACCCGGCGCTTCCCCCGAGGCGATGGCGGTGAGTGGGTGTACACGCCGCGCAGTTATCCACAGTCCTAGCCTGCCTATGACCAACATTCTGTTCATCTGCAGCCGCAACCAGTGGCGCAGCCCCACCGCCGAAACAGTATGGCGCAAGCATCCAGGGCTCAGCGTGCGCTCCGCAGGCACCAGCCCGAGGGCACGGAGGACGGTGAGCGCAAGCGATATCCAATGGGCCGACGTGGTGTTCGTCATGGAGCACAAGCACAAGAGCCGATTGCTGGCCGACTTCGCTCGGCTGCTGAGCCATAAACGGCTGCACGTTCTGGATATTCCGGACGAGTATCAGTACATGGACGCTGAGCTGGTGCAGATTTTCGAGGAAAGCGTCGCCGCCTACCTGGGCCTCGACTGACGATAGGCCGGTTCAGGCCTCCTTTACACCAGCTTTACATCTGCCTGACGTCACCTTGCACAGGCCTCCCGATAATCGATCCTGCCCAACCGTCTGGTCGGGCTGTCGATTCTCTGGAGCCCATGATGAAAGCAAGTCTCCCCCGTACCGCCGTCGCCGCACTGTTGCTGGCGACGCTTTCCCTGAACGCGGTGGCTGGCCCCGGCGGGCCGGGTGGTGGCCCAGGAGGCCCGGGTGGTTATCGTGGGCACGGCGGCCCCGGGCCAGGCTGGGGCGGCCCGGGCCCACGGCATGGTCACGGCCTGCCGGACTACGCCCGTGAGCTGTGGATCGGCAGCGCGCTGTACTTCGTCGCCGCCGGCAGCTACTACATGTGGAACGCCGACCGCAGGCAATACATCGTGGTCGAGGCGCCGCCGGTAGCCGTGGCGGCACCTGCGGCCAATTACAACGTGATCGCCTACCCGGCCCGCGGCCAGAACGCGGACTTGCAGGCCCGCGACCGCTACGAGTGCCACAGCTGGGCAGTCAGCCAGAGCGGTTTCGATCCGGCTACCGCCATCAGTGCACCCGCCCCCAGCGCCACCGACTACTACCGGCGCGCCCTGGGTGCCTGCCTGAGTGGGCGTGGCTACAGCATCAACTGAGCAGCGCCTTGAGGTCGTCGTAGAGCGCCTGGGGAATCTGTACACCGTCGGTAAGGCTGCGGGCGCGCGCATCGTAGCGACGCTGCGAAGGCAGCCGCGCGCCCTGTCCCTCGATACCGTCGAACAGCGCCTCGGCCCTTGCCAGATGCTGATCGGCAGCCGCACCGAGAAAGCGCTGCGGGTCGAGGGCGATGATCAGTTCGCCGTGATAGGGCGACGATTTGCTGCCGGCGTCGTAGGCCAGGGACTCGGCGCTGGTCAGGTCACCGATCAGCGGCCCGGCGATCAGCTCCACCATGGCCGCCAGCGCCGAGCCCTTGTGCCCGCCAAAGGTCAGCATGGCGCCGTTCATGACCGCCTCGGCGTCGGTACTCGGCTGGCCGTCGGCATCGATGCCCCAGCCCTCCGGGATGGCCTTGCCGGCACGACGGTGCAACTCGATGTCGCCACGGGCGATGGCGCTGGTGGCGAAGTCGAAGATGAACGGATGCTTGCCGGCGCGCGGCCAGCCAAAGGCGATGGGGTTGGTGCCGAAGATCGGCTTGCTGCCACCGGCCGGTGCTACCCAGGCATGGCTGGGATTGCACGCCAGGGCCACCAGCCCGGCTTCGGTGAGCGCCTCGATCTCTACCCACAATGCGGAAAAATGCACACAGCGGTTGATCGCCAGCGCGGCGATGCCGTTGGCCCTGGTTTTCTCTTCGAGCACCGGCAACCCTGCCTGGAAAGCCAGCTGCGAGAAGCCGCCGCGGGCATCCACGCGGACGATCGAGGGTGCCTGGTCGATCACCTCGGGCTCGGCATCGGCCACCACCTTGCCAGCCTTCAGCGAACTGACGCAGCCCAGCACGCGGTACAGGCCGTGGGAGGCGCAGCCGTCGCGCTCGCCGGCCAGCACGGTGGCGGTCACTGCCCGCGCCTGGGCTTCGCTGAAGCCGTTGTGGCGCATGATCGAGAGCGCTAGCTCTTCGGCTTCGTCCAGGGTCAGTCGAATCATCTTGAGCTCCTTGTTCGAGGCGGCCGCAGGGCCAGATTGACGTTATACAGTGAGACCTGAAGCAGTCGCTGGCTTGATGCCTTTGCTCCCGGCAGATGACGAATTCAGCATAGTCCGATCAGCGCTTGCAACGTCCCGGAACCTGGCGTTGAGCGCAGCGATAGCCAGGAAGCGCTGCAGCCGCACCCTTGTTTGTACGAGTGCATGATTACACTGATAGAATGCGACGAATTCTCATTACCACCGAACCTATCCCGTGCATTCCACTCCATCGGCACCTCACCACCCGCACCAGGCCATCGATCAGCTCTACAGCCACCACCACAGCTGGCTGCAAGGCTGGCTGCGCAAGCGCCTGGGCAATGCCGCCGATGCGGCGGACCTGGCCCAGGACACCTTCGTGCGTCTGCTCAGCAATGCCCCGGGCGAGCCGCTGAACCTCACGACGCCCCGCGCCTACCTGGCCACCATCGCCAACCGCCTGACCATCAACCTCTACCGCCGCCGCTCGCTGGAGCACGCCTACCTGGCCGCGCTGGCGGAAATACCGGAAGAGCTGGCGCCATCGCTGGAGCATCAGGCTCTGGTGCTCGAAGCGCTCGACGAGGTCGATCAGGTACTTGCCGCACTGCCCGCCAAGGCCGGGCAGGCGTTCCTGATGGCGCAGCTGGAGGGTTATACACAGGAGGAAATCGCCAGCCGACTCGGCCTTAGCGTGCGCTCGGTGCAGCGCCACCTCGCACGGGCCTTCGAGGAATGCATCGTGCTCGCCAGCCAGGGCGCGAGGCATGAGTGAGTCGCCCATCGACCGGCGGATCGCCCGTGAGGCGGCCGGCTGGTTCGTGCGTTTACAGAACAGTGGGGTCAGCGCCGCCGAGCATGCTGCCTGTGCCGAATGGCGGGCCCGACATGCCGATCACGAGCGAGCCTGGCAACTGGCCGAGCGTTTCAGCGCTCATGCCCAACAGCTTGCCGGAGGCGCCGGACGGGCGGCCCTGGAGCGCCCACGCAATCTGCAACGGCGACAAGTGCTCAAAACCCTTGCCCTGTTGATCGCCGCCGCCCCGCTCGGCCTCGCCGCACACCGCAGCCTGCCCTGGCGTGAATGGCAGGCGGACGAGCGCACCGCCACCGGTGAGCAGCGCACCCTGCACCTGCCGGATGGCGGACAGCTTCGCCTGAACACCGGCAGCGCAGTCGATATCGCCTACGACGACAGCGTTCGTCGCGTACGCCTGATCGCCGGCGAGCTGCTCATCGAGGTGCCCGGTGAGCAGGCCAGGCGGCCCTTCATCGTCGATACCGCCGACGCGCAAATCGTCCTGCTGGGCAGCCGCGCTCTGGTGCGCCAATACCCGCAAAGTACCTACCTCGCTGCGCTGGAGGGTGCTGTCGAAGTGCGTCCGCGGCTGTCACGAGGCGATGACGGCCTGCTGCGTCTGGCGACCGGCCAGCAGACCTACGTCAACGCTCGCACTGCAGAGCCTGCGGTGGCACTGGCACAGCATCGTCTCGACTGGCTAAGCGGCGTGCTGCGTGCAGAAAAGATGCGCCTGGATGACTTCATCGCCGAGCTGGATCGCTATCGCCCGGGTCTGCTGCGTTGCGATCCGGCGGTGGCCGGGCTGCTGATCTCTGGTGCCTTCCAGCTGCGCGATACCGACCAGATTCTCCGCGCCCTGAGCCAGACCCTGCCGGTGAGCGTCCACTACCGCACGGCCTATTGGGTCACCGTCACCGCGCGTGCCACCGCGTAAGAACCTGTTCACGAGCTAGCGCACTGCAGGGCCAGGCGCCCCCGCAAAAACAAGCGAAGAAGCGGACTGGGCTCGCACGCGTGTTTACGAGTTGTACATGAGCATTGCGACGGGAACGCCTGGTTCGGGCTGGCAATCCAGCTTGTTTTGACGCCGCAGGGCCGAAGCGCAGCAGATCGTGAGCTGGTTCTGAGAATCATTGTCGTGTTTTCTTCTGGCTGCGTGTCCCTCCCGTAACCACATCATTCTCACTGGGCGGGGACGGCAACATGGCGACGACGCAGGGCATGCAACCATTGGCACGGGCGGTATACGCTGCCGCACTGGGGCTGATCATCGCGGGCGGCAGCCTCACTGCGGCCCAGCTGCAGGCCGCCGAGCAGGCAACCGAGCAGAGTCGTGCCTATCAGGTACCGGGCGGTAACCTGAGCAGCGCCCTGTCCGACTTCGCCAGTCAGGCAGGCATCACCCTGCCCATCGAGCCAGCCCTGGTGGAAGGTTTGCGCAGCCCCGGCCTGAACGCCGCCACCAGCGTGGAAGGCGGGCTGCGGCAACTGCTGCAAGGCACCGGTCTGCAAGCTGCACCGCAAGGCAATGGCCTGTATCTGCTGACACCGCAGGAAGCGGGCGCGGGCTTGGAGCTGGGCGCCACCAGCATCACCGGCCAGGGCCTGACGGCGACGACCGAGAACAGTGATTCCTACACCACCGGCACCATGCAGACCGCCACCAAGCTGCCCCTGAGCCTGCGCGAAACACCGCAGTCGGTCAGTGTGGTCACCCGCAAGCGCATGGACGACAAGGCCATGACCAGCATCAGCGACGTGGTACAGAGCACACCCGGCGTGTTCCTGAACAATTCGGGAGGTGTCGGCAGGCCGTCTTTCAGCGCCCGCGGCTTCGATGTCGACAACGTCATGTACGACGGCTTCCCCACCAGCCTGCTGACCTACCTGCCCAGCGGCGAAGCCAACCTGGCCATGTACGACCGTGTGGAAATCGTCCGCGGCGCCACGGGCCTGGCCCAGGGCGCCGGCAGCCCATCCGGCGCCATCAACCTGGTGCGCAAGCGCCCGACCCATGAATTTCAAGGCACGCTTACCGGCAGCGCCGGCAGTTGGGACGACTACACCGGCACCCTGGATGTCGGCGGCCCGCTCAATGAAAACGGCACCCTGCGCGCCCGGACCGTGATCTCCCGGCAGGACGCCAAGAGCTTCCGCGATTCGGTCGAACACGATCACGACCTGTTCTACGGCGTGGTCGACGCCGATCTCAGCGAAAGCACCACCCTGACCCTCGGCGCCTACCGGCAGAAGAACTACAGCAACTACATCTGGGGCGGATTGCCCATGGCCCGTGGCGGCGGTCATCTGGGACTGCCCCGCGACACCTTCCTGGGGCATGACTGGGAATATTCGGACAACCGCACCACCGGCTACTTCGCCACCCTGGAGCACGGTTTCGCCAACGACTGGACGCTGCGCCTGGCGGCGATGCAGGCGAAAACCGATACCGAGGTGCTGGCTTCTTCGATCTGGGCATACGACCGCCACTACCTGTGGACACAGGCCATGGAGCAGAAGGAAGTCGGCTACGACCTGGCGCTCAGCGGGCCCTTCCAGCTGTTCGGTCTGGAGCACGACCTGACCGTGGGCGCCAGCAAGCGTGAGCTGACTTACCGCACGGGTGACAGCTGGAGCGACTTCATCGATGACGACGTCGACCTCTTCGCCTGGAATCCCCGTGGTCACGCGAAACCGAACATCGTGGTCGACCCCTCCTGGACGGGTGAGCTGACCACCCAGGACAGCGTCTACGCCACGACCCGCCTGCGCCTGAGCGAACCGTTGTCGCTGATCCTCGGCGGTCGCGTCGACTGGTACGAATACGACGATCGCGAAAGCAGCGAAAGCGATTACAAGGTCACTCGCAACCTGACCCGCTATGCCGGTGTGGTCTATGACCTGGATACGAACCACTCGGTCTACGTCAGCTACACCGATATCTTCAAACCCCAGAACGATCGCGGCCTGGACAGAAAACCGCTGGAGCCGATGGTTGGTGAGAACTACGAAGTCGGTATCAAGGGCGAATACTACGACGGTGCCTTGAATGCCAGCCTGGCACTGTTCCAGATCGACCAGAAAAATCGTGCCCAGACCCTGACGGGCCAACTCGGCTGTGGTTCCACGCCTGACAGCTCCTGCTACGAGGCCGCCGGGCTGGTGCGCAGCCGCGGCATCGACCTGGAAATCCAGGGCGCCTTGAGCGACGACTGGCAGGTCGCTGCGGGCTACACCTACACCCAAACCAAGTATGTCAGCGATGCCAACGCAGCCCGCGAAGGCGAGGACTTCGACCGCAAGAAACCGCGCCAGCTGTTCAAACTGTCGACGCTCTACACCTTGCCCGGGGAGCTGCAGCGCTGGCGCATAGGGGGTGATGTCTACCAGCAGAGCCGCATCCGTACTTCAGGTGGCACCGGTGCCACTGCCTGGAAGAACCAGCAGGGTTCCTACACCGTGGTTGGCCTGGTGGCCGGGTACAAGGCCAGCGAGCAGTTGGATCTGCAGCTCAACGTCAACAACCTGTTCGACCGCACCTACTACACCAGCGTGGCCAACGGCGAGTGGTACCCCTACGACATCTACGGCGACCCACGCAATTTCAAGTTGACGGCCCGCTACAGCTTCTGAGAAAGCGGCCCGCAGCCCGACCCAGGACCGGGGCCACCCTACCGGGGTTACCGGCGGCGAGGCGTGCTGCCTGTAGGGTGGGATTCAGCCCACCAATCGCCTGGCCGTTACGGTTGGCGGCAACCTCACGAGCGTAAGGGCGGGATACCGCGCTG